>CAXQAV010000441.1:0-2681 GCA_964221795.1 Luminiphilus sp.
TGAAGTTCAAAGGCCGCATTGAACGCGATGGCTGGATCGTCCAGGCTGCAGAGCTAGCAAAAGGCAAGTAAACGCCAAGGTTTTAGGCAATCCGACCCGCAGTAAGTGGCGAGAAAATGTATCGCGATACAGTATTTCTTTACCCAAAGGCCGCCAATCGGTTACAGGTGGAACAGGCGCGGGCTTGTGTCGTTTTGACGCAGGCCGGCCAGCGTTCGGTTTAAAGGCCGGTCCGGCCACCACCTGAGGGAGAGAATTCACATGAAAGATACAGCACCAATCAGTCAGGGCATCATCGCCGTTGCGCTCCTTTTTGCCGTTATCGGGGCAGGTGTCGCCTTTGTGCTCTATGACTTTTCGTTCTTTGCATCTGCGGTGATCGGTGGTGTTGTCGGTCTTGCTGCGGCTGTTGTGCTGGCACGCGGCTGGCGTGGCCCGGCTCCGGGTCCTCAAGGTGTTGCTGCCCCTGCGCCAAAGCCTGCTGTTGCACCGGCCCCTGCGCCTGCGGCGCAAGCTGCTCCAGCCCCTGCGCCGGCTGCAGCTGCGCCTGCCTCGGGTGAGGCAAATCCTGAATTCCTGTCCGCAGCCCGTGAGGGCGGCCCCGACAACCTGAAGGAAATCAAGGGCGTTGGTCCAAAGCTGGAAAAGACCCTGCACGGCATGGGTGTCTTCCACTTCGACCAGATCGCTGCCTGGGGTCCTGCTGAAGAGGCATGGATGGACGACAATCTTGAAGGCTTCAAGGGACGCGTGTCCCGTGACGGCTGGATTGCACAGGCCAAAATTCTGGCCGCTGGCGGCGAGACCGGGTTCTCCAAGAAAGTGGAGGGTGGCGACGTCTACTAACACGTCGCGAGGTCTATGGCGCAAAAGCACGGAGACACCAACCAAGCCAAAGCCGGACAACGGGTCGCGTTGCTTATGGCAGGGGTTGGTGTTTTCTGGATACTGGTGAATCTGCTCGGCTCAGAATATGGGTGGTCCAACCGGACGCGCGCCCTTTTTGATCTTGCAGCGCTCGCCGGTTTCGGGTTTGCCCTGTGGCAGACATACCAACTTTGGCGCGCGCGCCAAAAAGATGACTAAGCGCGCGCAAGCGCACGACGAAATATGATGATGCGCGCACAAGCGCGCGACAAGGGCGGGAACTGATGCTCAAAGACGAGAACCGGATTTTCACGAACCTCTACGGGATGCACGAGCGGACCCTGAAGGGCGCGCGGGCGCGTGGCCATTGGGATGGTACGGCTGACATCATCAAGAAGGGTCGCGACTGGATCATCAATGAGATGAAGGCTTCGGGGCTGCGTGGCCGAGGCGGCGCGGGCTTTCCGACCGGTCTGAAATGGTCCTTCATGCCGAAGGAAAGCGATGGCCGTCCTGCCTATCTGGTGGTGAACGCCGACGAATCCGAGCCCGGGACATGTAAAGACCGCGAGATCATGCGCCACGATCCGCATACGCTGGTCGAAGGCTGCCTGATCGCCTCGTTCGCGATGAATGCCCATGCCTGTTACATCTATATCCGCGGCGAATACATCCGCGAGCGTGAGGCTCTGCAGGCCGCAATCGACGAAGCCTACGATGCGGGTCTGATCGGCAAGAATGCTGCCGGTTCCGGCTGGGATTTCGACCTTTACCTGACTCATGGGGCAGGGGCCTATATCTGCGGCGAGGAAACCGCCCTGATCGAAAGCCTAGAAGGCAAAAAGGGCATGCCGCGTATGAAGCCGCCGTTCCCTGCGGGGGCCGGTCTTTATGGTTGCCCGACCACGGTAAACAACGTTGAATCCATCGCTGTTGTGCCGACAATCCTGCGCCGTGGCGGTGACTGGTTTGCCTCCATGGGCCGTCCGAACAACGCGGGCACCAAGCTTTTTGCGATCTCGGGCCATGTGAACAACCCCTGCGTGGTCGAGGAAGAGATGTCGATCTCCTTCGAAGAGCTGATCGAAAAGCATTGCGGCGGTATTCGCGGCGGATGGGGCAACCTCAAGGCGGTGATCCCGGGTGGTTCGTCCGTGCCATGCGTGCGCGGCGAGAACATGCGCGACGCGATCATGGATTTCGATGCCCTTAAGGAAAAAGGCTCGTCGCTGGGCACCGCTGCGGTCATCGTGATGGATAACTCCACCGATATGATCAAGGCGATCTGGCGTCTGTCCAAATTCTACAAGCACGAAAGCTGCGGCCAGTGCACGCCATGCCGCGAAGGCACCGGCTGGATGATGCGCGTCATGAAGCGCCTTGTCGAAGGCAATGCCTCGGTCGAGGAAATCGACATGCTGCTGAGCGTGACAAAACAGGTCGAAGGGCATACCATCTGCGCATTGGGTGATGCGGCCGCATGGCCAATTCAGGGTCTGATCAAGAACTTCCGTGACGAGATCGAAGACCGCATCAAAAGCAAACGCATGGCAGGGATGGCAGCGGAATGATGAAGCAGGGACTGATTTTCGGAGCGGCTCTTTTGGGGCTGGCAGCGTGTCAAACCGGTGCGGCGCGGTCGTTTGACGATCCGGCTGTCCAGAGGCTCTATACAATGTCGACGCCTGAATATTATGCGACCCTGACACTGGCGCAGCGAGTGGCACAAGGGTGCGCGCGCTATAGCTATGACAGCGCTCTGGATGTGCAACTGAACGAGGCACGCAACGAGGTGGGGCGCGGGTCGCTTTCGG
>CAXQAV010000442.1:0-25794 GCA_964221795.1 Luminiphilus sp.
CGGGACTGAGCTGAACCACGACATCAGTGGCTACCTTCTAGTAAAGTCCGAGGGCAGATGGTCGATCGCGGCACATGCTTGGGATCAAGCTGACGAAGAAAAACCTGTTCCAGATCAATTACGCAAATAGCCTATTGTTAAGCGTTTGCTATCGGCAGCTTGCGTCCCGCAAAGCAGAAATTCGGTCCCTCAAACCCCCGGAATAACCTTCCCCGGGTTCAGAATATTCTCCGGATCAAGCGCCCGTTTCACGGCCCGCATCGCCTCCAGCGCCACGGGGTCTTTGCGCCGCCGCATCGTCTCCAGCTTGGACACCCCGATCCCGTGTTCGGCGCTGAATGATCCGCCGAGTTCCTGCACTACGTCCTCGACCGCTTCTGTCAGCGCGTCCATCGCCGCGGGATCGTTCCGGCTGACGTAGCTCGTGTGGTGGATGTTGCCATCGCCGAGGTGGGCGACGATGACTTCCGACGCATCAGGATCAATCGCCTTGACCCGTGGCGTCAGCCGCCGTTCGAATTCGCCGATCTTGTCGAGTGGCAGGCAGACATCGGTGTTCACGAAGGTGCCGCCGAAAAAGGCGACCTCGCCCGCGTCCTCGCGCCGTTTCCACATCTCCCGCCGCTGGGTTTCGTTCTGGGCGATCACCGCGTCCAGCACGGTGCCGTCTTCGAGCATCGCCCCGAGGGTTTCCTCCAAGAGCCGCGTCACCGGCAGGCTGCCGTCATCGCTTGGCACCGCATCGCGGGCGAGGGTGGCTGCGACCTCGACCATGATGTTGACGTCATAGGCGGCGTCAAAGGGGGCGGGGGCGTCGGGGAAGAGCTCAGCATGTTTGTCGATATAGCTGCGCGGCATGTATTCGAACGCCTCGACCCCGCCGCCGGTTTCGTCGTTCAGTTTGTGCAAGAGCGCCAGTGCGTCGCCGAGCGAGGTGACGGCGACCATCGCGGTCGCATAGGCGCGGGGTTTCGGTTTCAGCTTCAGCACGGCGGCGGTGATGATGCCCAGCGTGCCTTCCGCCCCGATCATCAGGTTGCGCAGATCAAGGCCGGAGTTGTCCTTGTGCAGCGCGCTCATCAGGTTCATGACGCGTCCGTCCGCCAGCACGACTTCCAGACCGAGGCACAGCCCCCGCGTGCTGCCATATCGCACCACATTGATCCCGCCCGCATTGGTCGAGAGCAGCCCGCCGATCATCGCCGATCCCTTGGCCCCCAGCGTCAGCGGGAAGATCAGGTCATGCGCTGCGGCGGCCTCGTGCAGGCTGGACAGGATCACACCCGCTCCCACGGTGGCGGTGCGGGCCGACGCGTTGATCTCGGTGATCTGGTTGAGGCGCTCGACCGAGAGCATGATTGCCCCATTGGCCATGGTCGCCCCCGTCAGCCCCGTGCGCCCAGAGGCGGGGACCACGGGTGTTTTCGTCGCGTTGGCGATCTTGAGGACTGCAGAGACTTCGGCAGTATTCGCGGGCTTGACGACCGCCAGCGGCGTCGAGGTATAGCCCCCCGTCCAGTCTTTGCCGTAAGGGGCGGCGTCCTTGCCGGTCAGGATACGGTCCGGGCCGATGGCCTCGGCGATCTGGTCAATGACGGTCATGGCTCTCCCCCCGTAATATTCGGCGGCAAGCTAGCTTGTTCTATAGGAGGTGGGAAGGGTGGTGGTGGCGTCGGGGAGATTTGAACTCCCGCACTCAGGGTGGCTTAGCGCAGCCAAAGGCCCGTCAGTCGGGACATGACCATGCAAGCAGAGCAAAGGTTCGGTCGTGAAGGAGGGTGGTGGTGGCGTGGGGGAGATTTGAACTCCCGACCTAACGATTATGAGTCGTTCGCTCTAACCAACTGAGCTACCGCGCCTCACCACGAGCGTCCGATTACGCAATGACGCAAAGGGTGTCAAACCGATTCTGGCCGTCAGGCGGTGGAAATTCCGCCTGACGTTTGATTGCGTCAGTCGTAGCGCAGCTCGGTCGCCTTGCCGCGGAAGATCACATACGACAGAACCGTATAGCCCATGATCGTAGGCAGCACGATGCAGGTGCCGATCAGGATGATGAACAGGCTTTCAGGCGCGCTGGCGGCCTCGTAGATTGTCAGCTGTTCGGGCACCACATAAGGGTAGAAGCTATAGGCCATCCCGCCGAACGCCATGACCCAGAGCGCCGTTGCCGCGGCGAACGGGAGCCACGATCTGCGGTCATCCGCGAAAGGCATCTTCCGCAACATGGACCAGAGCCCGTAGATCAGCAGGGCCGAGGCAATCGGCAGCGGCGAGAGGTAGAGCGCCTCGGGCCAGCTGAACCATTTGTCAAAGATCCGCGCACTGACAAAGGGTGTGGCGAGCGAGATGGCCCCGATCCCCAGAACCAGCCCCCAGATGCCGCCTTTGGCCCAGTCGACGGCTTTGGATTGCAATGTGCCCGCGGTCTTATGGATCACCCATGTCGCCCCGATGAAACTATAGCCCACCGTCAGGAACACCGCCGTCAGCAGTGCAAAGGCGACATGTGGCAGGGTGTATTCCAGCCCCATAACATACAAGCCCAGCATGAAACCCTGGCTCAGCGAGGTCATCAGCGATCCCGCAAAGAAAGCGTTGTTCCAGAGCCGCTTGTGCGGGGTCGGGGCTTTGGCACGGAACTCGAAGGCCACCCCGCGCAGGATCAGACCGATCAGCATGATCGCCACCGGCAGGTAGAGCGCCGTCAGGATGGCCCCATGCGCGCTGGGGAAGGCCACCAGCAGCAATCCGACAGCCAGCACCAGCCATGTTTCGTTTGCGTCCCAGAAGGGCCCGATCGAGGCGATCATGCGGTCTTTTTCCTCGTCCTCAGCAAAGGGGAAGAGGACCCCGACGCCAAGGTCGAAACCGTCCAGTACCACGTAGATCAGGATGGATACGCCCATGAGTGCCGCAAAGACGAAGGGCAGCCAGACGGTCGGTTCTCCGAACAGATACATGATCAGTTACTCCGCTGGGACGGCACTGGGGGCCGCTTTGGGGGCAGGCGGGATCTGCCCGTTGAGGCTTTCGCCCTTGGAGGCTTTCCGCGCCAGATAGAAGATCACAAAGATATAGGCCGCCAGCAGTGCTGCGTAGACTGCAAGGTAGGCCAGCAGCGTCGACAGAACCATCGGGGCGGGCACATCGGCGACGGCCTCCTTTGTCGTCATCACACCCTGCACCAGCCACGGCTGCCGCCCGATCTCGGTGGTGTACCAGCCGGCGAGCGTCGCAAGCCAGCCGCTGAAACTCATGGCGACCAGGCCGTAGAGCATCGGCTTGGGCAGCCCTTCGATGCCGCGCTTGCGGCGCAGGATCATCGCGGAGGCGGCCCAGCTGACAAGCAGCATCAAAAGCCCTGTGCCCACCATGACGCGGAAGGACCAGAACACGGGGCTGACGCGCGGGTGCAGAACCTCTCCGTCGTCAGTCACAAAGTCATTCAGCCCTTTCACTTCACCGTTCCAGTCATGGGTCAGGATGAAGGACGCGAGTCTGGGGATGCCGATCTCGAAGCGGTTCTCGCGGGCCTCTTCATCAGGAATGGCGAAGAGGATGAGTGGCACGCCTGTGTCGGTCTCCCAGTTGCCTTCCATAGCGGCGACCTTGGCGGGCTGATATTCCTTGGTGTTCAGGCCGTGCAGGTCGCCCACGAAAATCTGCACGGGGATCAGGAGGGCGGCGCCAAAAATGGCCGTCTTCATCGCCACACGGACGCCTTCGGTCCGGCCGCCGATCAGCCAGCGGAAGGCGCTGATCCCGGCAATCAGGAAGCTGACGGTCAGGAAGCTGGCCAGCACCATATGGGCAAAGCGATACGGCATCGATGGGTTGAAGATGATCGCAGACCAGTCGGTCGCATGGGCTACACCATCAATCATCTCGAAACCCTGCGGCGTATGCATCCAAGAGTTCAGCACGATGATCCAGAAGGCCGACATCATGGTGCCGAAGGCCACAAGGAAGGTCGCCAGCGTGTGCACCCAGTTTGGCACGCGGCTGAAACCAAAAAGCATGATCCCGAGGAACACAGCCTCAAGGAAGAAGGCTGTCATGATTTCGTAAGCCAGGAGCGGGCCTGCGATATTGCCGACTTTCTCCATAAAGCCGGGCCAGTTGGTGCCGAACTGGAAGGACATGGTGATGCCCGAGACAACGCCCATGGCAAAGGAGAGAGCGAAGATTTTCACCCAGAACCGGTAGGCCTCCATCCAGCGCATATCGACGGTACGGTTGTAGCGCAGCTTGAAGAACAAGAGCACCCAGCCGAGCGCGATCGTGATCGTCGGAAACAGGATGTGAAACGAGATGTTTGCCGCAAACTGGATGCGGGACAGAAGGAAGGTATCGAGTTCCATGGCACACCTGTGGGTTGGAAACTGTCTTTGCTTATAGCGCAGATAGGTGTGCAGGTCACATAGTCAGGCAGGTGCGACAGCAAAGCGCGGGCGCAATCAATACCTCTGCCATGCGCTTTGCGAAGGGCTTGTCCCGCCTCAGGCGGTAAAGGTCCAATGCGTCGTTTGCCGGTAAGGTCTGTCCGGTGTCACCTTGATCGCAGGAAACGCACGGTTGTTGGGAGCATCGGGCCAGTGCTGCGCTTCGATAGCGATGCCCTCGAATGTGCCGCGCCCGGTGCGCTTGCCATTGCGCCCGTCGTAGATCTGAACGCCGGGGCAGGTGGTGGCGAGTGTCATGGTGACACCGCTCGTGCCGGTCAGCCGCAGGACATCCCTGATCGGCTGGTCTGTTGGTGCCGTGCAGAAGTTGGTGTCGAGGTCCAAACTTTCGGACATGATCGCCCGCGCGGCCCGAAAATCCTTCGTTGTGCCATCGACCGGAGCGATCTCGCCTGTGGGGCAGATGTCATCATCGGTCGGCAGATAGTCGTCCGCATCTATCCAGAGCCTATGCCCGTCATAGCGGTCGGTACCGTCGAGGTTCCAGTAGCTGTGATTGGCAAAGTTCATTAATGTTGTCGCGTCGGACGTTCCTGTGATGTCGAGCGCCAGCGTGGCAGGCGGAATGATGCTGAACCGTGCCGTAATCTGGCGGTCACCGGGCAGACCACAGATTCCGTCCGGCAGGGTCAGCGTAAGCGTGACACTGTCCTCAGAAACCTCTGCGATGTCCCAGATCTGGAACTGTGTGCCTTCCGCGCCCGAGTGCAGATGCACACGCCCGTCCTGATTGCGCTCCAACTCGTAGGCCATGCCGTCGATCCGCACCCGTGCGTTGCTGATCCGGTTGGCGATGGGGCCGATGAGAGAACCGTGGTAGGGCATCGCGGTTTCGTAGTCCGCTAGTGTGTCAGAGCCGAGCGTCAGGCTGCGGTCGACGCCGGCAAGGCGCACATCCTGCACAATCGCGCCATAGGTGAGGATCGCGACGGTCAGGTCGCCTGATGCCAGGGTGATCTTCCGAACGGCGCGGCCGTCCTTCAATGTGCCGAAATCTGTGATCATCGCTCTGTCCAATGCACGCCGGCCGCCGGGATATCGACCCCGTCCCATATGATCGGCTGGGCCGTATAGTTGAAAACGAAACGGTGGGTTTCGGTGTCGCGGATGCGCAGGCCCTCAGGCAGGTTCAGTGTCGTCAGCCCCAGCTCATGGGCCGCATCGCGGATGATCCGGTCAAAGGTCGCCTCATCGGGCCAGCCCGCAAGATAGCGCAGGTGCGCCCCGCCCATCAGCGCGGGCAGGCCTGAGACGGTTTTCTCGAAAACCTCGGCCCCGCCTTCGAGGTGTTCGAACCAGTGCAGGAACTGTCCACCATTGGCGAGCGCGATCGCGTCGTTCGGCGGGGTGCTTTCGGTCAGGGCAACGGTGATATCAAGGTCGGGCAGGGCCGGCCCCATCGGGGTCGGGATGCTCAATTCGTCGGTCTTCGTGTCTGTGCGCGGGCCGACAAGGGCGATGCCTTGGAAACGAGCGAGAGCGGCGCGCAGGGGATCGCTCAACCGCATGATGCCGGGCGCCAGCACCAGTTTGTAGGCGCTCAGATCTCCCGTATCGGGTGGCAGGATATCGACGTTCAGCCCTGTGCGGCGGAGTGCGCGGTAGGCGGCGAAGGCCAGACGGAACATCTCGAAATCCTTGCCCTGCGGTTGGGCATCCCAGCCCCATGCGCTTTCATAGTCGAAGACAAGTGCGGCATCGGCAGGCGCGGTGCCCACATCAGGCAGCGTGTCGATTTCATCGGCAACCTGCCGCGCCTCGCCCAAGGCTGGGGCGGGGGCGCTGTCAGGGCGCAAGAGACCCGCATGCATCTGTTCCTGCGCAAAGGGTGCCTGCCGCCAGCGGAAATAGCAGACGGTTTCGGCCCCGTGGGCGAACGCCTCCCACGCCCAAAGGCGGGCCATGCCCGGCAGCGGGGCAGGATTGTAAGGCGCCCAGTTCACTGGCCCCGGCTGCTGTTCCATGACCCAGAGGCGGCCTTTGCCGACGGCTCGGTAAAGGTCATGGTGGAAGGCCTGCATGTCAGGGTGGCCCTGCCGCAGGAAGGCGAGCTTGTATTCCGGTGTTTCCTCAAGCCGGTCGGAAAGAAAGCCAATCGGGTAACTGTCCCATGACGCAACATCCAGGTCCGCGCCCACTTTCCAGTGATCGAAGGCGGTGATCCGGCCCATGTAGTTATGGATGAGCGGCGCGTCGGTGTGTTTGCGCAACTCGTCCGCCTGCACCTTGTTGAAGGCCACCACCTGATCCGAGCTATAGCGCCGGAAGGCCAGCTGGTGCGGGTGGTTGGGTTCGGTCACCGTCAGGTTCGGCAGGTCGATCTGGTCGAATGTGTCGTATTCCATCGACCAGAACACATTGCCCCAGGCGCGGTTCAGCGCATCGGTGCTCTGATAGCGTTGCGCCAGCCAGTCCTGAAATCCCTTCCGTGCGGCGTCAGAATAGCTGAGCGTGGTCTCGTGGCAGTCATACTCGTTGTCGATCTGCCACGCGGCGATATGGCGGTTCTTGCCGTAACGCTCGCCCATGATCCGTGCGATGCGGCGGCATTCCTCGCGGTAGGGCAGGTGGCTGAAGTCGTAATGGCGGCGCGAGCCGAACTTGCGTGGATGACCCATCGCGTCAACGGCAAGCATGTCGGGGTGCTTGTCCAGCATCCATCGCGGCGGTGTGGCTGTCGGTGTCCCGAGAATGATCTTGAGCCCCGCCGATCCCAGCACATCAATCGCGCGGTCGAGCCAGTCCCATGTGAAGGTGCCGGGTGTCGGCTCCATCCGGCTCCAGCCGAATTCACCGATCCGGACCCAAGACAGCCCCGTTTGCACCATGCGGGCGGCGTCTTCGGCCCATTGCTCTTCGGGCCAGTGTTCAGGGTAGTAGCAAACGCCAAGTGTGCGCTTCATGGGGAACCTGTCTTATTGGGGTGGCGGCGCGATAGGTCAGAGAATGACCTGATGCTCCGTCTGCCCGGTGTAGTGTGTTTCGGTGACGTAGGTTTTGCCGTCTTCGGGGCCATGCAGCCCCACTGCGGCTGTCGTGCAATAGAGCGTGCGCATCTCGGGCCCACCGAATGCAGGGCAGGAGGTCTGCTTGCCAGCAAAGCTGAAACTTTCGACGGGCTTTCCTGCGGGGTCATAGACCGCGACGCGCCCCACGCCCCATTGCGCATTCCAGAGGTTGCCCGCCGCATCCACAACTGCACCGTCAGGGCGGAAGTCCGTGCCGCGCAGGTCGATGTGCAATGCAGGCTCGCCCATAGGCCAGCCGTCCTTGTCGAGTGAGACGCGCATGATCATCTGCGTTGGCGTGTCAGTGAAATAGGCGGTCTTGCCGTCCGGTGCGAAACAGATCGCATTGGAGATCGTGATCGGTGCGAATAGCTGGCGCAACTCGCCCTTGTAGTAGCGGTAGATCGCGCCCGCGCCTTCTTCGGCGTTGATCCCCATCGTGCCGATCCAGAACCCGCCCTGCGGGTCGGCGCGGCCATCATTGGAGCGTGTGACGGGGTTGTCCGCCTCCAAGGGGCAGATTTCTTCAGTTTTTCCGGTGGAGATCGTAAGGCGGCTAAGCGCTGTGGCCGATGCCATCAGCAGTGAGTCCTCATCAACCCAACCGGCGGCGCTTACATAATCGTCGAACTGCCAGTGCCGGTACTTGCAACGCAACTGCTTGCCGAGGATATCGAACCAGAAGAGCGTCCCGCGCAATGGATGCCAGAGCGGCCCCTCGCCAAGCTGGCATTGTGTCTCGTCAAAGATCATTTGCCTGCGGCCTTGTCATAGTCAGCGACCATCGCGCGCGCGCGATTGCCGACCTCCTCGGCCGAGAAGCCAGCCTTGTAGAGCGCCGAGCCGATGCCGAAACCGTCCGCTGTCGCTGCCATCCATTCGGCAAAGTTGTCGGCACCTGCGCCGCCCACGGCGTAGACCTGTGTGCCTTTTGGCAAAACCGCGCGGATCGCCTTGATGCCCTCTGGCCCCAAGAGGCTGGCAGGAAAGATCTTGAGCCCGTCTGCACCAGCCTTGAGCGCGGCAAAGCACTCGGTCGGGGTCATTACACCGGGCCAGCTCTCCATGCCCGCGGTCTTGGTCGCGACAATCACCCGCTGGTCGCAGTTCGGGGATACGATCAACTTGCCTCCGGCTTGCGCAACGCGGCCCACGTCCTCGACCGAAAGCACTGTTCCCGCACCGATCAGCGCACGGTCGCCACAGGCTTCGGCCATGGCCTTGATGCTGTCGAAAGGATCGGGCGAGTTCAGCGGCACTTCGATCTTGCTGATCCCTGCGTCAATCAGGGTTTCGGCCACGGCCACGGCCTCGGGTGGCGTGATCCCGCGCAGGATTGCGATCAGTGGTCTGTCCATCGGTCTATCCTTTCATGCGGCGGTAGGCTGCCGTCAGCCCCGCGAGCGTAGCGGAGGTCGCGTTGACCTGTGTGGCCGGTACCGCCTGCGCAGCCAGCGCCCGCACATAGTGCCCTGCAAGCGTGCCGTCGCCAATGACTGCGATTTGCTGTCCCAGCCAATAGGGTTTCGCGCCAGCCAGTTCGGCCCCGATCAGAAGGCCGGAAAGCCGCGCGCGGGCAGATGCGCCCTCAAGACCGTTCAGAAGCCCTTCGGCCCGCAACGAGAAGAGCCGCGAGGCAAGCCGTTCGGGGCGCGCCATTGCTGTGGCCACTCCGGCATCAAAGGCGGCCGCATCCCAACCTTCGGTCGCCACGGAATGGCGCAGGACAGTCTGCCCGGCGATCACGTTGAACAGCTCGCCCGTCATATAGGTCTGGAAGCTGACGACCTCGTCGGCGCTGACATGGACCCATTTGGTATGTGTGCCGGGCAGACAGATCACGCCGTCCCAGTTCTTGTTCAGCGCCAGAAAGCCCGCGATCTGGGTTTCCTCGCCACGCATCACATCGGCGGGGTCGGCTTGTTTGATCCCCGAGATGACATGGACCTGCAGCCGGTTGTCCCTGGTCGGCGCGCGCGTCAGCCCTTCGGGCAAGGCCGCGCAGGGTGTGGCGGCATAGGGCGCTTCGACCCAGCCCTGCCGCGAGCCGACCATGCCGCAGGCGATGATCGGAGTCGGCTCCTTGAGCCAGCCGCCAATGACCGCGAGCAAAGCATCCTCGAACCCGTCACGGGCCAGCTTGCCCATGCCCTGATCCGATGCAGCCTCGGCCAGCACGGTGCCCGAGGCCGACATGGCCCAGGCGCGCATGTTGCTGGTGCCCCAGTCGACCGCAATCCATGCAGGTGTGATCTCTGCTTGTGTCATCCCGTTCTTGCGACCCCTGCGTCTATCACTATCGTCTGCCCTGTCATCATGGCGGATGTGTCCGAGGCCAGAAACAGCGTGCCTCCTACCATATCGCGGGGCTTCATGAAGGTCTGAAGGCATTGCTTTTGCAGAAAGGCCGCTTTGGCCTCGGGCGTTGCCCACATGGTTTCCTGTTTCTCGGTAAAGACCCAGCCGGGGGCGATGGCATTGACGCGGATGCCTTTCGGTCCCCATTCGCGGGCGAGCGCGCTGGTCATGCCGGCGATACCTGCGTTGGCGGTGACATAGGGCACCATGCCCGCCGCGCCTATCAGATAGGTGATCGAGGAATAGTTGATGATCGCTCCGCCTGCGGGCATCAGCGCCGCCGCCTTGCGGCAGGCAAAGAAATAGGCCCTCAGGTTGACCGCCTGCTGGCTGTCCCAGATCGCGGGAGTCACCTCCATCGCGTCATAGCGCATGTCATTGGCGGCATTGTTGACAAGCACATCGAGACCGCCATGCGCAGTGGCGGCCTGATCCATCGCGGCCTCGAGCGCGTCGTTGTCCGTGATGTCGCACCGGATAAAGAGCGGGGCAGTGCCGTGCTTTGCCGCCATCTCGGCCACAAATCCGCTGGCGTCCGAGCGCCCGACAAAGGCGACCTTGGCCCCCTGTTCGAGGAACCCTTCGGTCAGGGCCGCGCCGATCCCGTTGCCGCCACCGGTGACAAAGACGGACTTGCCCGAGAGGTTGTGGAACGTGGCGCTCATAGCCGCTCTCCTTCGACCACCCACATGCGTTCGGGGAAGGACCACGGCAGGGTGATCCCGTGGTGCATCAGATAGTTGCCTGAAAGGGTAAGCGTTTCGGATTTCAGTGCAGTCGTGCCGCGCGACAGGCGGTGCAGCGTGTTCCGGTTCGCAAGAGTGATGTGGTAGCTGGCCTCGGGATCAAGCCGCGTCAGGCGCACGGGGCGCGGTGAAATCTGGCTGCTGGTCGCGGCCTTGCCGGCAAAAACCACAAAACGGCTGCCGTCGCGGGCCTGTTGTTGTTCGGCGATCACCGCAGGGTCGGGGCTGTCGAGCCGCAGGATATCGGCGCCCTGCATCCAGTGGCGGTTGTGCTTCCACCAGCCTGTGACCTCTTTCAGCACGGCGGTCTCGCTCTCGTCCAACTCGCGCGGGTCCATTTCGAAGCCCATATGGCGCTGGGCGGCGACCCATGCGCGGAAGGACATATCGAGTACGCGGCCCGAGGTGTGGCAGTGGCGCGGGCCGACGTGGCTGCCGGTCACGGACAAGGGCAGGAACAGGGCGGCGTCGTGCTGGATACGCAGCCGCTCCAATGCGTCGTTGCTGTCGGATAGCCAGACGCGCTGGGTCCGCTTCAGAATGCCAAAGTCGATCCGCCCGCCACCCGAGGCGCAGCTTTCGATCTCGACTTTTGGGAAATCTGCCCGCAGCCGGTCAATCAGCGTATAGGACCCGCGGGTCTGCGACGCATCCGGCATCGGCAGGACGCGGTTGTGGTCCCATTTGATGTAGTCGATCTCGTATTCACCCAGGATCGCGGACATCCGGTCGTAGAGGTATTCGCGCACCTCCGGCAGCGCCATGTTGAGCGCCTTTTGCTGGCGTCCCAATGTCTGGTACTCGCTGCCCAGCACCCAGTCGGGGCGGGCGCGGTGGATGTCGCTATCCTCGTTGATCATCTCGGGTTCGAACCAGAGGCCGACTGTCATCCCCAGCCCATGGACATGGTCGATCAGCGGGTGCAGCCCGTCAGGGTATTTGCGCGCGTCCACCGTCCAGTCGGACAGGCTGCGGGTGTCGTCGTCACGCTGCCCGAACCAGCCGTCATCCAGCACAAAGCGTTCGGCACCCAACGCGGCGGCGCGGTTGGCGATGTCCTGCAGCACTGGGATCTTGTGGTCGAAGTAGACCGCTTCCCAGCAGTTGTAATGTACAGGGCGTGGCGCGTCTGGTTTGGGCCATGTCACGATCCGGTCGCGCAGATGGCGCTGGAAGGCGGTCGCACAGCCGTTCAGCCCGCTGCCGGAATAGGTGATATAGAGCGGCGCGGTTTCAAACCGTGTGGCGGGTGCGGTCTCCATCCGTGCCGCGTGCCCCCACTGGATCTGGCGGCGTCCGTCGGGCAGTTCCTCGGCAATCATCTTGTGGCCGCCGGACCAGCCGTAGTGAAAGGCATAGGCCTCGCCTTGGGTATTCGTGGCACCACGGCAGGGCACGATCAGACCGGGGAAATGCTCGTGCCCCGTCCGGCCCGTCCGGTTCTCGCGGTAGCGGATGCCTGCGGACCACGGCGTGCGGTTCACCTGAAACTCGCCGATCCAGCGGCCCGCAAAGTCGATCATCTCGTCCGATTGCTGCGGGGCGGGCAGGACGGGGGCGGCCAGCCAGTGCAGATGGACAGGGCGTGTCGCATCCAGCGCCGTCTGGCAGGTGATCATATGGGTGTCTTGATCGCAGGCGAAGGTGAAGGTCAGGGTCAGCCCATTCGCTTCGTCGGTATAGACAAGTTCCAGCGCGTCGGCCTGCCTGTGCTCTTTGTAGCAGAACTTGGGCAGAAGCGGCGTGCCGTCGCTGTCGCGCAGGATCAGACCCGGCTGGCCGGGGAAACTGCGTGTGGCCTCTGGGCAAAGCGACAGGTCAGGGTTCTCGTCCAGCATGCCGCCTGTGACGTCGATGGCATGGGCCGCATGGACCGTGGCAAGGTCCTCCGCATCGGGCAGGCGCGCGCCCCAATAGACCACTTCTGGCAGGCGGTCGCCCTTGGCCGCCAGCACCAGTGTCTGGCGAGCGTCGTCAATCCGATAGTTCCGGTTCATTTTATTTGACAGCTCCGAGGGTCAGGCCCGCGATAAAGTGTTTCTGCATCAGGAAGAACATCGCAACCGGTGGCAGGGCTGCCACGATCGAGCCTGCGCTCATCAGGTGGTAGGCCGCGCGGAACTGCGAGTTGAACTCGGTGATCCCAGCGGTGACCGGCTGTGCGTCAGGACCTTGGGTCAACACCACGGCCCAGAAATAGTCGTTCCAGATGAAGGTGAAGATCAGCACCGAGAGGGCCGCCAGCGCGGGCTTCATCAGTGGCAGCACCACAAAGACGAAGATACGCCATTCCGAGATACCCTCGACCCGTGCCGCCTCGATCAGCGGGAAGGGTAGCGCACGGATGAAATTGCGCATGAAGAGCGTGCAGAAGCCCGTCTGGAAGGCGATGTGGAACAGGACCAGCCCCATTTTGGTGTCATAGAGGTTCAGGCTGACCGTCATCTCCCGCACCGGCACCATGAGGATCTGGAACGGTACAAAGTTGCCCGCGATGAACATGAAGAAGATCGGCAGGTTGGATCTGAACTTGTAGATGCCAAGGGCAAAGCCCGCCATGCAGGACAGCGCCACCGCCCCGATCACCGTCGGAATGGTGATCCAGAGCGAGTTCCAGAGATAGCGCGGCATGTTCGATTCAAAGAAGACCTTGCCGTAATTGTTCAGGGCTTCAAAGCTGCTCGGGATGCCCCAATAGTTACCGTTGACGAAGTCCGCTTCGGGCTTGATCGAGAAATTGGCGACCGCGATCAGTGGCAGGAGCCAGACGATCAGCGCGAAGGGCAGCAGCGCCTGATACGAAATCTGCCAGGTGCGCGAGGTCTTTTCGATAGGTGTCGGAAACATCAGCGCGCTCCCTTTTCGTCACGGTACATCGAGTAGAGGAAGTAGGTGATGAACCCGAGCATGATGAAGAAGAGCACTACCGCGATCGCAGCACCATAGCCCATGCGGAAGCCGAACTCGGACAGTGATTCCTCGAACATATAGAAGGACAGCACGCGGGTTGATCCGAACGGCCCTCCGTTGGTCATCACGCTGATCAGGTCGAACGAGCGCAGCGCGCCGATGATTGTCACCACAAAGGCGATGAAGGTTGCGGGCTTGAGCTGCGGCAGGATCACATACCAGAGCATCTTCCAGCCCTTTGCTCCGTCCAGACGCGCGGCTTCGACCTGTTCGGGGTCAACAGCGTTCAGGCCTGTCAGATAAAGGATCATGCAATAGGCCGTCTGCGGCCAGAGGCCCGCGGCGATGATGCCCTAGGTGGCCAATGAGGGATCGCCGAGGATGTTCACCGGACCTGCCCCAAAGAACCCGAGGATCGCATTCAGCAGACCTTCGCGCGGCAGGTAGAACCAGCTGAACACCAGACCGACCACGACCTGAGAGATCACGAAAGGGAAAAAGAACATCGACTTGTAGAACCGGATGCCGGTCACGGTCTGGTTCAGGAAGAGTGCGATGAAAAGGCCTGCAGGAATCGCCAGCAGGTAAAGCACCAGCCATTTGAGGTTGTTCCAGAAGGATGTCTCGAACTTGCGGTCGATCTTCTGGTCGCCCCAGCCGAGCAGGCGCTCGTAGTTGGCGGTGCCCACCCATGTCTTTTCGCCCAGACCATCCCATTCATGGAAGGAAATCCAGAAGGACTGTCCGATCGGGATAATCACATAGACGGCGAAGAACAGAATGGCAGGGGCGAGAAAGAGCCATGGGGTAATGGCGATCTCGTTCCGCTTGTACCAGCTTTGATTGGTGTCGGCTGACGCCATGTCTCAGTCTCCCCTCAAAGACAGCGCATGCGGAAATCATGGCATGATTTGCGGATGGGCTGCGGGTGTGATGGCCCGCCGGAGCGGGCCATCGGAACGGGGCGGACCTAGCCCGCCCCTTGATGCATTAGTTGTAGATGCGCTGACGTGTTTCTTCGAGGCGCTCGAGGATGTCGTCCAGGTTGTCCGGGAACACCATGAACTCCTGCAGGCCTTCCATGCCGACCGATGCCATTTCGGCGTCGAAGTCACGGTCGAAGAACTGCATGATGCCGCCCTTGGCGTTGTTCGACAGCATGTCGAAGCCCTGCTCGAGGAACTTGTCTGCGTCGATCGAAGCATTGGCGTTCACTGGGAGCTGGCCCAGAGCGTCGCCTGCGTTGATCTTGGTCTGCACGTCGGCGGAGGTGACAAAGCGCAGGAACTCTTTCGCGGCTTCGACGTTCTGTGCACCAGAGGCGATGTGGAACGTGTCGGTCGGCGCGTCTTCTGCGTAGTCAACGTCGGGGTTGATGACTGGGAACTGGTAGAAGTCCAGCTGGTCATCGGTCAGACCACCGTCGCGCATCGCAGCAACTGCGAAGTTACCCATCAGATAGGCAGCGGCTTCGCCGTTGACCATGAACGGCAGGGCTTCCTGCCAGCTGTAGGTCTGGTGGTCGTCAATGAAGGCGCCCATGTCGATCAGCTGACGCCAGTTGTCGAACGTGGCGCGAACGCGTGGGTCGGTCCACTCGACTTCGCCGCTGGCCAGCTGGATATGGAAGTCATAGCCGTTGGTGCGCGAGTTGATGTAGTCAAACCAGCCGCCCGCGGTCCACAGGAACTTGGTGCCGATGGTGTAGCACTTCACGCCGTTGTCCAACAGTGTCTGGCAGTTGGCCAGTTCTTCTTCCCAGTTGGTTGGCTCGCTCAGGCCGTACTGGTCGAAGATGTCTTTACGGTAGTAAACACCCCACTGGTAGTAGGTGTAAGGCACGCCCCACTGGGCACCGTCGAGGGTCATGGCGCCTTTGGTCGAGGCAAGCGCTTCGAACTCTGGCTCTGCCCAGACGTCGGAGATGTCCATGAACAGACCAGCTTCGACGTATGGACGCATACGGTTGGCCGCATACCAGTTCACAACATCCGGTGGGTTCGCGCTGAGCGCGTTACGGATCTGTGTCTTCCATGCTTCACGGTCGACGATGGTCAACTCGATGTTCAGATCAGGGTGCAGCGCACCGAAATCAGCGACAAGACCTTCCATGACCGCGCGCGGTGCAGGGTTCGACATGTCGGAGATGATTTTCAGGTCGCCGGAAAGATCGGCGTAGGCGGCTGACGCTGTTACGCCAGCGGCAATCAACGCCGCGAGCGACGTCTTCAAAGTGGAATGCATGGTGTCCTCCCAGTATGCTTCCGTGTGTAACCTTGTCTCATTATATGAAACTTGGTTTTGGATGTTGATACTAAACCGCGACTCATCTAGCCTTGTCAACAGTCTCGGAACGGACAGGCGGGGAGGCACTGTTCAAATCTGCGGCGCAAGGGAGGAACAATGGGACGGGTGACCGGTGACGGCACAGTCGGCAAGGCACTGGAGGTGCTGGATCAGGTGGCAGCCTTCGGGCGGCCTGTGCGGTTTGCCGAGCTGCTTGCGGATTCGCCCTTTCCAAAACCGACCCTCTACCGCTTTGTGCAGACGCTGACCAACCAGCAGATGCTGTCCTTCGACCCTGAACGCCAGACCTATAGCCCAGGGCTGCGTCTGGTACGGCTGGCCCATGCAGCCTGGGATCAGTCGACGCTCGCACCCGTGGCGCGCCCTCACCTTGATGCGCTGAGTGCCGCGGTCGGCGAAACGGTGCATCTGGCGCAACTCGATCACGCGCAGGTGCTCTATATCGACAAACGCAACGCCAACAAACCGGTCGAGATGTACAGTCAGGCCGGCAAGATCGGTCCTGCCTATTGCACCGGCGTGGGTAAAGTCATGCTGGCGCATGTGGACCCGTCCGTTGCCGAGGACGCTATTGGCCAGCAATCGTTCCATCGTTTTACCGAACACACGCTGCCCGATGCGGACGCCCTGCGCTCCGAACTGGCCGAGATCCGCGCCAACGGCTACGGCTTTGACCGCGAGGAACACGAACCCGGCATCATCTGCATTGCGATGCCGATTCTGACCGAGGCAGGCCGCCTTCTGGGGGCGCTCTCTGTCACCAGCACCACAGGCCGGACCAATCTGGCCGGTCTGGAAAGTTTTGAACCGGTCCTGCGGGAGACCGCCAGGAAAATTGCGCGGGATGCGGCCAACTGGAGCTTTCCCGACCAACCCACAAAAGAAACAACAAGGATTTGAGCCATGTCAGGTGTCACGCTGAACAATGTTATCAAGCGCTATGGCGATGTGCAGGTCATCCACGGCATCGATCTGCAAATCGAGGACGGCGAGTTCTGCGTCTTTGTTGGCCCCTCGGGCTGCGGCAAGTCCACGCTTTTGCGGATGGTCGCGGGGCTGGAAGAGACCACGGAGGGTGCGATCAACATCGGCACCCGCGATGTGACCCGTATGGACCCTGCGCAGCGCGGCGTGGCGATGGTGTTCCAGACCTACGCGCTCTACCCGCATATGACGGTCAAGGACAACATGGGCTTCGGTCTCAAGATGAACGGCCATCCCAAGGCTGAAATCGAGGCCAAAGTGGCCGAGGCGACGCGCATCCTGAAACTGGAACCCTATCTCGACCGCAAGCCTGCCGCCCTCTCGGGCGGTCAGCGCCAGCGGGTCTCGATCGGTCGGGCGATTGTGCGCGGGCCGGAGGTCTTCCTTTTCGACGAACCGCTCTCGAACCTTGACGCGGAACTGCGCGTCGAGATGCGGGTCGAGATCGCGCGTCTGCACAAGGAAATCGGTGCGACGATGATTTACGTGACCCATGATCAGGTCGAGGCGATGACATTGGCCGACAAGATCGTGGTTCTCCGTCTGGGCAATATCGAACAGGTCGGCGCACCGATGGATCTCTACCGTGACCCGGACAACAAATTCGTGGCAGGCTTCATCGGCTCGCCAGCGATGAATTTTGTGGCGGGGACGATTTCGGACGGTGGCGTGGATGCGCCGGGCCTTGGTGGCCGGTTTGACGGTGTGCCGGGGGTTGCATCTGACGGGCGCGCGGTGACGGTCGGGACACGCCCCGAACACATCAGCATCGATCCGGCGGGCGATACCCATACGGTCGAACTGACGGAGAGCCTTGGCGGCGTGTCCTATGCCTATCTGACCAGTGCCTCAGGCGAGCGCGTGATCGTCGAGGAACGTGGCGATGTGCGCAGTTCCGAAGGAGACACGGTCGGGCTGAAGATCGAAGCGGGCCGTATCTATCTCTTTGATGCAGAGACCGAGGCGCGCATTCGCGGGTAGGGGGGAGGGGCTTTGCCCCTCGCCGCTTTGCGGCTCACCCCAGGATATTTATGGGCCAATAATAGCCGCTAGCGTTTGCCGTAATAGAGGCCGACGACGTGTTCGGCTTCTGCAAAGAACAGCCAGCGCAGGGTCAGGACGCCTGCGATATGGCTGACCACGGCCAGCAGCGCGAAGACGTGGTTGAACGGCAGCAGGAGCAGGATCACCGGCACGGCGAAGGCCAGCGCGATCGTGATGATCCGCAGTTTCTGCTCATGTTTGCGTCCCACCTGATGGATGAACTCGCGCATCAGGTAATTCGTTCCCGTATGCGGCGGCTCGAATGCACGCACCTTGCCGATGTGACCAAGGCCCGTGGCGCTTTCCATTGTGGTGCCCGAGGCCTTGAACCGCCCGTCACCTGAGGCCCAAGCGAGGATTTGCAGCGCAGCCCCGATCAGGAAGAGCACAATGGCCATGGTCACCTGACCGGACAGCAACGCGCCGCCGCCAATGGACAGCAAGAGATACATCGCCGGCGTTGTCCAGTGACGCCAGCGCGGCACGGTCTTCATCTGCGCGTAGATCATCGAGGTGGTGAAGACGACACCGAGCGAGGCGAGCCCGCCAACGATCCCGAGCAGCGCATAGCGTGTGCCAAGAAACACCAATCCCGCGCCGTAGAGTGCCATCACGATCAGCGCAAAGACAGCACAAACGCCTTCCCGCGACAGCCAACTGGTCTTCCACTGGCTGAACGCCTTGATCGCCCGTTCGGGGTGGCCGAGGTGGAAGGTCGATGAAATCAGACCGCCCACCGCAAAGAGATAGGCGATGGTGAACCAGATGAAGGCACCCATGCCGGTGGGAACAATCGCCCCCAGCCCGAGCCAGAAGAGCAGGCCGAAGCCGAGGCCCGAGAATGTGTTGAAGATGATAACACTTGGTGCGGGATGCATTATTTCGCTCCTCCTGGCAGGGCGGACAGCGCCTTGTCGAGCCAGCCGACAAAGCCTTTGCCATCGCTGGCCACGGGTTCAAGGTAGGGCGCCAGAATATCGAATTCCGGCATCTCGTCCTTGGGGCGTGGCGGCAGGTATTTGTTGACAGGCTTGGTGCCATGTTCGGGCATCAGATCGAACCCACCGCGCTCGGCTACCAACTGGCTGACCTCGCTGTCAGGATCGCCGAGATCGCCGAAGTGCCGCGCCCCCGCCGGGCAGGTGCGCACGCAGGCGGGCTGCCGGTCTTCTTCGGGCAGGTTCTCGTTATAGATACGGTCGACGCAGAGGGTGCATTTCTTCATCACCCCTTCCTTGGCATCCAGTTCCCGCGCACCGTAGGGGCAGGCCCATGCACAAAGGCCACAGCCGATGCAGTCGCTTTCATTGACCAGCACGATGCCGTCCTCGGCCCGCTTGTAGCTGGCGCCCGTCGGGCAGACGGTGACGCAGGGAGCGTCCTCGCAATGCAGGCAGGATTTGGGGAAGTGGATCAACTGTGCCTCGCCTTTGGCCGGCTGCACCTCGAAGGAATGCACGCGGTTGAGGAAGGTGCCCGAGGGGTTCGCCCCATAGGCATCCTGATCCGACAGAGGTGCGCCGTAGTTTTCGGTGTTCCAGCCTTTGCAGGAGACCACACAGGCATGACAGCCCACGCAGGTGTCCAGATCGATGACCAGACCGAGTTTCTTGGCGGATGGCGGGGGGAGTTGGGTCATGTGAAGGCCGTCTCGAATTGAAGTGGTGCGTCAAGCTGCGTGCGTTCGTCGGCGTTCCAAGTGGCGATGTACCAGATGAAACTGCCCAAGGTGAGCGCGACGAAGGCGGCGATCAGAAGGAGGACTTGGCGGTTTGTCATCTGCCCACCTTCCATGCCAGCGCCTTTGGCCCCTTGCCGACAGGTGACTTGATCGGGGGCAGGGCGGGTTGCGCTTCGTTCGGGACGTCGGACTTCTCGATCTTCACGCGCAGGTCGAACCATGCGGCCTGTCCGGTGATCGGGTCGGAGTTCGCCCAGCGCAGCCCGTCGCCCTTGGGCGGCAGCAATTCGTGGATCAGGTGGTTGAGCAGGAAGCCTTTGGTTGCCTCCGGCGCGCCCTCATCCAGCGCCCATGCACCCTTGCGTTTGCCGATAGCGTTCCATGTCCAGACCGTATCGCTGTTGAGCGAGGCCTGATGCGCCACTGGCACGACGATTGACCCGTGTGCGGAGGTGACCTTGGCCCAGTCGCCGTCCTTGAAACCGTTGGCCTCCCAGATCTTGGTCGGCACATAGAGCGGGTTGTGCCCATGGATCTGGCGTAGCCATGCGTTCTGCGTGCCCCAGGAGTGATACATCGCCATCGGGCGCTGGGTCAGTGCATGGACAGGGAATTCCACAGGATCGACGTGTCCGTCCTCGAAGGGCAGGTACCAGATCGGCAGCGGGTCCATCGTCGCCTTGATCCGCTCGCGCAGGTGATCCGGCGGCTGGCGGGTGCCGACACCTTCGGCGGCCAGTTGGAACTTGCGCAGTGGCTCGACGTAAAGCTGGAAGATGTAGGGCTGTACGGCATCGTAAAAGCCCATCTCGACCGCCCAGTCCTGATACTCGTTGCTGAACGGTTTGTAGTAGGCAGCGTTCTCCGGCACGTGCTCGATCCAGAAACCGCCGTTGTCGATGTAGTTCTGGATCTGGTTCGGGTTCACGTCACCACGGCCCTTGCCCGACCCATCGGCATTTCGGAAGCCTGCCAGCGGACCAACACCGGGGCGGCGGATGTGGTTGGTGATGTAGTCGGCATAGTCCTTGTATTTGGCGCTGCCGTCCTCGTTCACGAAACCGGGCATGCCAAGGCGAGCGCCCAGATCACAGAGCACCGACTGGAAGCCGCGTACATCGCGGTCGGGTTCGACCACGGGCCAGCGGATCGCATCGGCCACACCGTCCGCCTCGCAGATCGGGCGGTCAAGGAGCGAGATACAGTCGTGCCGCTCCAGATAGGTGGTATCGGGCAGGATCAGGTCGGCATAGGCCACCATCTCGGAGGAATAGGCATCCGAATAGATGATACGCGGGATCACATACTCGCCGCTCTCGTCCCTGTCAGTGAGCATCTTGATGACGCCCGAGGTGTTCATGGACGAGTTCCACGACATATTCGCCATATACATGAACAGCGTGTCGATCTTGTAGGGATCGCCCGCATAGGCGTTCGAGATCACCATATGCATCAGCCCGTGGGCGGACATCGGGTTTTCCCATGAATAAGCCTTGTCGATGCGCTTGGGCTTGCCTGCGTCGTCGATGATCAGGTCTTCGGGGCCGTGCGTGTAGCCAAGGTGCGGCCCATCGAGTGCTGCGCCCGGGGTGACCTTGCCATGCGGCTTGGGGTGGGCCGTCGCGGGCTTGGGGTAGGGCGGTTTGAAGCGCATGCCGCCCGGTGTCTCGACCGAGCCGAGGATGATTTGCAGCGTGTGCAGCGCGCGGCAGGTCTGGAAGCCGTTGGAATGCGCGGAAATCCCGCGCATCGCGTGGAAGGAGACCGGACGCCCGACCATCTTGTCGTGCTTCTTGCCGCGGAAGTCGGTCCATTCCCGATCCAGTTCAATCGCCTCGTCAAAGGCGACGCGGGCCAGTTCCGCTGCAAGGGCGCGGATACGGGCGGGGGTAAGACCGCAGGTCTCGGCCACGTTCTCGGGTGCGTATTCATCCGACAGGTAGCGGTCGGCCATCAGATGGAAGACAGGCCGATGCGTGACACCCTTGCTGCGGTAGGTGGCGGCCAGATCAGGCTCGACCCCTTGGCCGTTCCATGGGGCAAGCTCACCTGTCCGGCGGTCGACGACCTGCGGCTGGCCGTTCTCGTCACGGATGAAGAGGCCGAATTGTTCGGAGTTGGGGTCTTCGTTGATCAGGACCGAGGCATTGGTAAACCGCGCCAGATAATCGAGATCGATCTTGCCCGCCTTCATCAGGCAGTGGGTCAGCGACAGGATGAACAGCCCGTCGGTGCCGGGGGTGATGCCGACCCATTCGTCGGCGACGGCGTTGTAACCGGTGCGGATCGGGTTGACGCCGATCAGTTTGGCGCCGCGCTTCTTGATCTTGCCGATCCCGATCTTGATCGGGTTGCTGTCGTGGTCCTCGGCCACGCCGAAGATCATCAGCATCTTGGTGCGCTCCCAGTCCGGTTGCCCGAACTCCCAGAACGCGCCGCCCATCGTGTAGATGCCAGCCGCCGCCATGTTGACCGAACAGAAACCGCCATGGGCGGCAAAGTTGGGGGTCCCGTAGCTTTGCGCCCACAGCCCGGTGAAAGACTGCGACTGGTCGCGGCCTGTGAAGAAGGCCAGTTTTTCAGGGGCAGTCTCGCGGATGGGTTTCAGCCAGCTCACCGCCAGTTCCAGCGCCTCGTCCCAAGAAATCTCTTCAAACTCGCCCGACCCGCGCTCGCCAACGCGCTTGAGCGGTGCCCGCAGTCGCGAGGGTGCGTTGTGCTGCATGATGCCCGCGCTGCCCTTGGCGCAGAGAACGCCCTGGTTCACAGGGTGGTCCTTGTTGCCTTCGATATAGGCAACCTTGCCGTCCTTCATATGCACGTTGATCCCGCAGCGGCAGGCGCACATGTAGCAGGTCGTCTTGCGCACCTCGTCCGAGACTTTCGGCGATGTGTCCAGTTGTGGCTGATCAAGAGACATGGGGCGACCTTTCAAGCGAGTTTCGTACGGATAAGGGCGGTGCCTGCCAGTGCGCAAAGCAATGTCAGACAAAAGGGACGATAGTAGGCGGCAAACCGTGGCGTAAAGAGCAACTGCCCAAGAAAGACGCCGAAAGCGGTCGGGATCGCGAGGCTGAGGCCGCGTGCCATTGCGGTGCTATCCATCACACCGAAGATCAGCAGCGTGACCAGCGAGGTGAGCGAGCTGAGGACCAGGAACAGCACAAGTGCGGCCCGCATCTTGCCCGCCACAGCGTCCTGCGCGAGCACATAAAGCGCGATCACCATGCCGCCGACGCTGGCAAGCCCGGTGACAATCCCGGCGGTCAGGCCCGAGCCGTAGATCCCCGGCTTGGTCGCCAGAAACGGCAGCCGGACCTTGGCCAGTTGCGAGGCCGCCAGCGCGATAACGATGATCAGGGCAAGGGTCTTGCTGGTCTCCACAGGCAGCGATGTGGTCAACCAGAGCCCGATCGGCACACCCACGGTCGAGCCGATCACCAGCCCCCAGACCACGCCGCGATCCGCCTCGTGCCAGCCACCCTTTGCCATCAGAACCGAGGCTGTCATCTCGAGCCACCAGCAGATCGGGATGAGCTGCACCGGTGGAAGGATAATCACCGCGGTGGCCATGACGACAGCCGACAGGGCAAAGCCCGAGAACCCCCGCACCATCCCCGCAAGGATCACGATACCTGTCAGGATCGCGAACTCATTGCCGGTCAGATCGGTTGCGGAGAGGAGGACGTCAATCACTTGGGCAAACCGCAGCTGATGGCGGCCAGCGCCGCCGAGGCAATCCGTGCCGCAGGTGGATCGGCGCGCGAGGTCAAGAGGATCGGCACCTTGGCTCCGGTGACCAGACCCGCAGCGCAACCGCCTGCCAGATAAACCAGAGCCTTGAAGATCGCATTGCCCGAGACAATGTCCGGCACGATGATGGCATCCGCCTGACCTGCAACGGGATCATCTGTCATGCCCTTTGTGGCGACCGACTTGGGAGACAGGATCAGGTCCAGCGCCAGAGGGCCGGAAACATCTGCTCCAGAGACATTCTCGGCGGCCCAGTCGGCCAGTTCCTTGGCTTCCATCGACGATGGCACCGAAGGGATCGCGCTTTCGGTAGCAGAGAGGATCGCAATCTTGGGACGCGCATTGCCCAAGGCATGCAACAGCTTTTCGACTTCCAGAATTGCCGACTGACGTGTCGGGATATCGGGCGAAACGTTGAGCGCGGCGTCCGAGACCAGCAGAGGCTTGCCGCCGTCCGGATGGGTGATGTGGAAGATGTGCACAAAGCGGTTACCGGTCCGCAGCCCCGCATCGCGGGCAACGGCGGTTTTCATGAAAACGTCCGTATGCAACTGGCCCTTCATCAGGACATCAGCCTCGCCAGAGCCACAGAGCGCGGCGGCGGTTCTGCCCGCCTCCTCCTCGCCGGTGGTGTCATGCAGCGCATAGGCGCCGATATCCCAGCTCAGCTTGTCGGCCTCGGTGTGGATCATATCGGCCTCGCCCACAAAAACGGGGATCATCAGGCCGGCCTCGGTCGCCTGTTTGGCGGCCTCCATCGGCAGCGGTGCGCCTGCGCGGGCAATTGCTACCCGCGGGGCGGCAAATTCTTGCGCTTTGGCAATCAGATCGGCAGGGGCCACGGCCTCGCGCTGCGATAGGAACGGCGTTGTCATGTCATCCTCCGAAAATGGCGCGGATCAGGCCGAGCAGTGATAGGGCCAACAGCAGCAGAACTGCAAAGCGACGGAAGGTCGTGGGCGATGCCGCCAGAAACCGGCGTCCGCCCAGCCAGACACCCAGACCCAACAGCGGAAAGGCCATCGCGGCGGCAAGCGCCGTATCCCAACTGACCAAGCCGCCATACCACATCAATGGCAGCGTCATCAGGTCGATGCCGGTCAGAAAGACGATCATGGTTGCCCGGAATGTCGCCGCCTCGACCGGCTGCGCCGACAGGAATGCGGCGACAGGCAGCCCGCCAACGCCCGCGCTGTTGCACAGCCCCGACAGCACCCCGACACCGCCGTGCCCCAAAGCGCCGATGTGCCGCTGCAAGGTCCAGCCGGACAGGAGGACCAGCGACATCAGCAGAATAATCGATGAGATCACCGCCCGCGCTGTATCTGCCCCGACCGACACCATGACCGAGACCGAAAAAGGCAGCGCAACCGCCGCCCCGAGCAACAGCCATCCCACACGACGCCAGTCCACATGGCCGCGGATGCCGCGGGCTTGGAAGGCTGTCATGAGGATTTCGCATGTGAAGACCACCGGAATAAGCGGGAGCGGGTTCGTCAGCAGTGCTGCAAAGGCAATGAAGATCGCCGAGAATCCGAAACCCGAATAGCCCCGGACAAAGGCGGCCACCAGCAATCCGATTGCCAGTGCCGCCGCTGTCGCGGGGCCAAAGTCGAATGGCAACTTATTCGGCTGCCATATCGGAGGCGTCGATACCTGCCACGCGGACGGGCTTCTTCATCGCGTCGCGGCGGAAGGGCTCGCCCAGTTCCTGGTTCAGGATGACTTCGATCAGGGTCGTGGTGTTGTTTTCCATCTGATCCTTGATCGCCTGGTTCAGCATCGCTGTCAGTTCATCCATTGTCTTGGCCTGAACGCCTTTCAGGCCGCAGGCATTGGCGATACCGGCGTAGGACACTTTCATGTCCAGTTCGGTGCCGACAAAGTTGTCATCGAACCACAGGGTCGAGTTCCGCTTTTCCGCACCCCACTGGTAGTTGCGGAAGACGATCTGGGTGATCGCCGGCCACTCGTCACGGCCGATTGCGGTCAGCTCGTTCACCGCGATGCCGAAGGCACCGTCACCCGCAAAGCCGATCACCGGGACGTCAGGCTGGCCGATCTTGGCGCCGATGATGGCAGGCAGACCGTAACCGCAGGGACCAAAGAGGCCGGGGGCCAGATACTTGCGGCCTGCCGGGAACGACGGATAGGCGTTGCCGATGGCGCAGTTGTTACCAATGTCCGAAGAGATGATCGCGTTCTCTGGCATTGCCGCCTGAATGGCGCGCCATGCCTGACGGGGCGACATCCAGTCGGGACGTGCCGCGCGGGCGCGCTCGTTCCAGGATGTGCCGGGATCGTCCTGCTCGTGGTCGAGGCTGGAGAGTTCCTGCGCCCAAGCCGATTTGGTCTGCGCGATCATCGCCTTGCGCTCGGCACGGCCAGCGTCGCCTGCATGATCTGCAAGGTTTGCCTGAATGCCTTTTGCGACCTTGGCTGCGTCGCCGACGATGCCGACAGAGACTTTCTTGGTCAGGCCGATACGGTCTGGGTTGATGTCAACCTGGATGACCTTCGCATCCTTGGGCCAGTAG
>CAXQAV010000443.1:0-6466 GCA_964221795.1 Luminiphilus sp.
TCAGATTGTCCAAATTTGATAGGTTTTGACATGCAATGGCCGTTGTGGAATGCCTTAGGATAAGGGAGGCCCTGACATGAAACGGATGGTCGCGAAGAAGCCCGAGCATGAAATCATTTACCGCCAAGTCAAAGAGATGATTCTCTTTGGTGAGTTTGTGCCGGGCCAGCCGCTGACAATTCACGGATTGGCCGACCAGATCGGAACAGGCGTCACACCAGCCCGCGAGGCGATCCGGCGCCTGACCGCCGAAGGCGCACTGAGCACACTCGCAAACCGCCGGATCGAAGTCCCGGCGATGACCGCGCACAAGCTGGACCAGATCGAGATCGCGCGGATGTCAGTGGAACCCGAGCTTGCACGACGCGCCGTTAAGAATCTGGAATTACACGATATTTTTGAAATCGAGCGGCTGGACGTCATGATCAATGACGCTATCCTGCATGGCGATATCCGCAGCTATCTGGAAGCGAACTACCATTTTCACTTTGCGCTCTACAGCCACTCGGACGCGACGATTCTCAGGGGTATCGCGGACGGTTTGTGGCTGCGGGTCGGACCGTCATTGCGGGTGGTCTGCGGGCGGTTCGGCACCGACAAGCTGGTCGATCATCACCGCGAGGCCACATCTGCGATGCGCGCGGGAGACGCCCAAACCGTCTGTCAGGCCATCGCCGAAGACATCCGTCAGGGCATCGCTTTCGTCCGTCAGACGCTCGAAGATTAGAATCTGATTGCCTATGATTTGGTCGCCAATGCTGGAATTGACAGCACAGAAAAAATTTGATCAAATTTCGTTGAGGCGGCACTTTTGCCGCATTAGACGGTGCACCCAAGGGTGAGTCTCTGACAACACCGCATCCATGACACCAACCGGGACTTCCGACCTGCAACCACAGGTTAAGCCGGACCCGGAATCAGCGCCTGCGCAGGCACGTAGCAAACAAGAGGGACCGCCATGAACGTACTTGCCAACTATCCGCCCACTGCCGAGTTGCAGGCGATCGACGCCGCACACCATCTGCATCCTTTCAGCCATGGAAACGAACTGGCCGCACGCGGCGCGCGGGTTATCACCAGCGCCAACGGTGTCTGGCTCAAGGACAGTGACGGCAACGAGATTATCGACGGTATGGCCGGCCTATGGTGCGTCAACATCGGCTACGGCCGTCACGAGCTGGCAGATGTGGCCGCCCGCCAGATGCGCGAGCTTCCGTTCTATAATACCTTCTTCAAGACAACGACCGTCCCTGCCCTGATGCTGGCCAAGAAGCTGTCAGAACTGGCACCGGGCACCTTGAACCATGTATTCTTTGCCAACGGCGGCTCGGATGCCAACGACACCAACATCCGTCTCGTCCGCACCTACTGGGCCGAAAAAGGCCAGCCAGAGCGCAGCGTCATCATCTCGCGCTGGAACGCCTACCACGGCTCCACGATCGGTGGCACCTCGCTGGGCGGGATGAAGGCCATGCACGGTCAGGGCGGCCTGCCGATCCCTGATATCGAATTCATCGACCAGCCGAACTGGTGGGCCGAAGGTGGCGACATGACCCCCGAGGAATTCGGTCTGGAGCGCGCACGTCAGCTGGAAGCCAAGATCAAGGAAATCGGCCCCGAGCGTGTCGGTGCCTTCATCGCCGAGCCTGTGCAGGGTGCGGGTGGCGTCATTGTGCCACCCGAAACCTACTGGCCCGAAATCCAGCGCATCGTGAAGAAATACGGTATCCTGATGATCGCTGACGAGGTCATCTGCGGCTTTGGCCGCACCGGCAACTGGTTCGGCAGCCAGACTGTCGGGATCGAACCCGACATCATGACGATCGCGAAGGGTCTCTCTTCGGGCTATGCGCCGATTGGTGCGTCCATTGTGACCGACGCCGTCTCCGAGGTTCTCAGCAACACCGAGTTCAACCACGGCTATACCTACTCCGGCCACCCCGTGTCCTGTGCGGTCGCGCTGGAAAACCTGCGCATCCTCGAAGAGGAAGGCATCGTCGACAAGGTCAAGAACGAGACAGTTCCCTATCTGAAAGAGAAATGGGAAGCGATGGTCGACCACCCGCTGATCGGCGAAGCCAAGATCATGGGCATGATGGCCTCGGTCGCGCTGACACCGAACAAAGAAACCCGCGCGAAGTTCGACGCGCCTGTCGGCACCGCAGGCTTCATCTGCCGCGACCGCTGCTTTGCCAATAACGTGATCATGCGCAGCGTCGGCGACCGGATGATCATCTCTCCACCGCTGACCATCACCAAGGATGAGATCGACATCCTGCTGGCCCGCGCCCGCAAGTCGATGGATGAAACCTACGAGCGTCTGAAGGCTGACGGCCTGATCGCCTGATGGACTTGCTGACCGCCAATGACAGGCCGGGGGAATACCCCCCGTCCTACTATGCCGCTAGCGCCGAGCATCTGCCGCCCTTTCCAAATGCGGCAGGTGACATCTCCTGCGACGTCTGCGTCATTGGTGCGGGTTTCACTGGATTGTCGACCGCCTACCATCTTGCCCTGCGCGGCTATGATGTGACGGTGCTTGATGCCCAGCGTGTGGGTTTCGGTGCGTCGGGCCGTAATGGCGGACAAGTCAGCATGGGCCAGCGCCGCGATCAGGATGATCTGGAAGGCATCGTTGGCAAGGACCACGCCCGCCAGCTTTGGGACATCGGGGCGCAGGCGGTCGATCTGGTGAAAGACCTCTGCCAAAAGGACGAGGTCCGGACCGACTTCGTGCCCGGCATTGTGCACACGGTGCATCGCGCACGCGACCACAAGCACAACATCGCCTTTGTCGAACATATGCACCGCCACTACGGCTACGATCAGGTCCGCGTGCTGTCACCCGAGGAATGCCGTGCGATCGTGAATTCGCCAGCATATCACGGCGGTACGCTGGATATGGGGTCGGGCCATGTGAACCCGATGGAGCTTGTCCTTGGGCTGGCACGACTGGCGCGGGGAGCGGGGGCAAAGATCTACGAGCAATCCAAGGTCACCCGCCTTGATAAGGGCGACCCGGCCACAGTGCATACCGCCGACGCAAAGATCACCGCGCGTTATGTCGTGCTGGCCTGCAACGGCTATCTGGGGCGGCTGGACAGCCATGTCGCCGCCCGGGTGATGCCGATCAACAACTACATCGTTGCGACCGAGCCGATGACGCCCGAGGCACAGGAGGCGATCATCGCCAACAATTACGCTGTGGCCGACAGCAAGTTCGTCATCAACTATTTCCGCTTTTCGGAAGACCACAGGCTGCTGTTCGGTGGCACCGAAAGCTATGGCTACAAATTTCCCGCCGATATCGCGGCCTCTGTCCGCAAGCCGATGACCGAAATTTTCCCGCAACTCAAAGACACTCGGATCGACCATGCATGGGGCGGGACGCTCAGCGTAACCATGAACCGACTGCCCCATTTCGAGCGCATGGGCGGGAACACCCTGTCGATGTCGGGTTATTCCGGTGCAGGCGTCGCCCTTGGCACGCTGGCAGGACAGATCGGGGCCGAAGCCATTGCCGGTCAGGCCGAGCGCTTTGACGTCATGGCCCACATCCCGACAATCCCCTTCCCCGGCGGTCCGGCCTTCCGGTCGCCCCTGATGGTGCTGGGCATGCTCTGGTATGGGCTGCGCGACCGCCTCTAGTCCGGCTTTACGGCCAAAAGCACCCAGCATTGACAGAGAGGGGTCGTATCCGTCATCGTCACGTGGGAACAGATGCGACGCTTTTAAAGCCAATTGAGCAGAGTGTCCTTGGAAGCGCCCTATTTTTACCCAGATGCCGTGATAGCTGGGTGGACATAGTGAGTAAAAGGGTGAGTTCTTATGAAAGACGTTATGCGTTCCATGAGCCCGAAAGAAGCGGCTCAGGCCTTTTTCGGGCAGGATGACGCCTCCTTCGCAGAAACCATTGCGATGCTGGTACAGAATGATCCGCGGCTTGCGCAGGTGTTCCAGAACACGCGTCGCCGCTTTCTGCAGGACGAAAGCCAATCCCCCGCAGGCTGAATCCGCCGATCACGCCCCTGATTGCTGCTTCAAAGCGTCCGAAACCAGTGAAAACAGCTTGACCTTTCTGGCCCTGACAGGTTGAACCACCCCCAGACTTTCGTGGGAATATAGGTGGTTTAATATGGACGATCAGAACAGAAACCTGATCTTGGCGACCGTACTCAGCTTCGGTGTCATCCTTGCGTGGACAACACTGTTTCCACCGGAAAACCTGATGACGACCACCGGCAACGAAGTGGCCGTGGCAGCCGAGGATGGTACCCTGCCTGCCGCCGATCCCGTTGCCCCTGCGGCCACCACCCCAACCGAAACGGCAACACCCGTCGAGGAGGCCACGCGCGTGCCCATCGCCACGGACGAGCTGGCGGGGTCGATCTCGCTTTTGGGCGGCCGGATTGATGATCTTGCCCTGACACAGTACCGCGAAACCCTCGACGAGGATGCAGAGATCGTCCGCCTGCTCCGCCCTGTTGGTGAAACTGGCGCCTATTTCGCGACCTTCGGCTGGACCGCAACCGAAGGCATTGATGCAGCTGCCGTTCCCGGGCCTGACACGCTCTGGTCGCTTGAAGCCGGTGAAACACTGACATCCGCCACCCCTGTCACTCTGTCTTGGGACAACGGAGCCGGCCAGATTTTCCGCACCGAGATTGCGGTCGATGACCGCTTCATGTTCACCTTTACCCAAAGCGTTGAAAACACAACCGCCACCCCTGTCGCGGCGCGTCCTTATGGCCTGCTGCGCCGCCACGGCGAACCAACTGATCTTAAGAACTTCTTCATCCTGCACGAGGGCCTTGTGCGGATGACCGACGGCGAGTTGGAAGAAGCCAGCTACGACGACATCACCGAATACGCTGTCGACGAGCGCGAACGCACGCAGGCTGAACGGCTGGACGTCCAGACCTCTGGCTGGATCGGCTATACTGACCACTACTGGATGACGACGCTGATCCCCGATCAGTCGACACCGTTCCGCTCGACCTCAAAGTATTTTGACAGCCGCGACCTGTTCCAGGCTGAGGCCGTCATGCCGATCGAGACCGTTGGAGCAGGCGAGACCGCGACTGTCACCACACGTCTGTTCGCTGGCGCAAAGGAATGGGACGCGATCCGCAGCTATGAAAACGAAGGTGGTGTCGACCGCTTCCTCGACAGCATCGACTGGGGCTGGTTCTTCTTCCTGACCAAGCCGATCTTCGCGCTGCTGCATTACCTCAACATCGTGATCGGCAACATGGGCTGGTCCATCATCGCGCTGACCGTGATCCTCAAGATCATCGTGCTGCCGCTGGCCTATAAATCCTACGTGTCGATGGCGCGGATGAAGGAACTGCAACCAGAAATGGAAGCCCTAAAAGAGCGCGTCGGCGAAGACCGTCAGGCGCTCCAGCAGGGCATGATGAAGCTCTACAAGGACAACAAGGTGAACCCGGCCGCTGGCTGTTTGCCGATCCTGTTGCAGATCCCGATCTTCTTCTCGCTCTATAAGGTGATCTTTGTCACCATCGAACTGCGCCATGCGCCGTGGTTCGGCTGGATCGAGGACCTCAGCGCGCCTGATCCGTCGTCCTTCATCAACCTCTTTGGCCTGCTGCCGTTCGACGCACCTGCTCAAGGGTCGATCCTGTCGCTGATCTTCATCGGTATCCTGCCGATCTTGCTGGGCATCTCGATGTGGCTGCAGCAAAAGCTGAACCCGGCCCCAACCGATCCGACGCAAAAGATGATCTTTGCGTGGATGCCTTGGGTCTTCATGTTCATGCTGGGCTCGTTCGCATCCGGCCTCGTGATCTACTGGATCGCGAACAACATCATCACCTTCATTCAGCAGTATGCGATCATGCGGAGCCACGGCTCAAAGCCCGATATCTTTGGCAACATCCTCGGTGACCGGGCAAAGAAGAACGCCGAAGGCGGGAAAGAAGGCAAATAAGATGGCGCATGTCGCCGCGCTCTGGCGGCATCCCATCAAAAGCCACGGGCGCGAGGCTCTGGCCGAAGTCACCCTGACCGCAGGCCAGACCATGCCTTGGGACCGCCATTGGGCCGTGATCCATGATGGCGCACAAGTTGATCTCGAGAGCCCCGCTTGGGCGATCTGCAAGAACTTCATGATCGGCACCGGCACGCCGGGGCTTGCCGGCATCTGGGCCGAACTTGACGAGGCGACGCGGACCGTGACCCTGACCCACGCCGATCTTGGCCCCCACACTTTCCAGCCGGATAATCCTAACGACTGGGCCGGTTTCATGATGTGGGTGCTGCCGCTCTGTCCTGCTGAAAAGCGGCAGCCGAAAGGCATTTACACTGTCGCAGGGCGCGGGATGACTGACACATCAGAGCCGACCATTTCAATCATGAACACTGCCTCACATGCCGCCGTCGCCGGCCGTTTGGGGCAACCCCTTGAACAGGAACGTTGGCGCGGGAACATCTGGCTGGCCGGCCT
>CAXQAV010000444.1:0-3428 GCA_964221795.1 Luminiphilus sp.
TTTGGGGAAGAAGACAAAACCGACATAGGCCGCACCGGCAGCAACTGCTGCGGCAATATCATCCGCGGTCCGCAGGCCGCAGATTTTTACCCTCACGGCGTCGGTGGTCATTTCGATTGGTCGAGCAGCGCCAGAACGTCGTCGGTCTCGCTGCTGCCGGTCGCGGCCCCACGCATCTGCGCAAGCTCTCGGCGCAGGGTTTCGACCTCGCGCGCCTTGCCGCGTGCGTCCGCACGGATGCGGTATTCGCGCACCCACTCCCAGAGAAACCCGATCAGCAAGCCCGCACCGACCCAGAGGAAGATGACCACAAACATCGGTAACTGGACATCAGGCGAAATCCCCAGAAGGTCGCCGAGTGCCTCCGGCATAGCGCGCACGGTCACCAATTCGCGGTTCGCGAGACCAATCAGGATCAGGCAGAGACCAACAATGGCCCAGAATGTGTAGCGGATGGTTTTCATGGCGGCCTTTCGCGATTTGGCATCAGCGGACCCGAGTCACCGGCCCTGCCTCACCTTATCAGATAGGCAAACCGGCGCAGAGCGCAACCGCGCCTGCGGGGTTAATTCCCGTTCAGACGGTCGCGCAGCAATTTGCCCGTCTTAAAGAAGGGGACATGCTTTTCCTCGACATCGACCGCTTCGCCCGTGCGGGGGTTGCGGCCGGTGCGGCTGTCACGCTTCTTGACCGAGAAGGCGCCGAAACCACGCAGCTCGACACGGTCACCACGGGCCATCGCCTCGATGATCTCCTCAAAGACCGTATTTACGATCTTCTCGACATCGCGTTGGTAGAGATTCGGGTTATCATCGGCGAGCTTCTGAATTAGTTCAGAACGGATCATCTTATGGCCTCCCAGCACCTAGCGTGATTGCGACAGGTTTGCCCTGCTTTTCCAAGGACTATAGGCATTTCGGCGCTCTGGTGAAATAGGCTCCATCCGTAGTTTTGGCCATAAACAAGCAGTTAGCGGGGGCGAAACCCGCGTCGACCGGTGGAAAACGCGTTTTTGACCTCAGGTAAGCCAGCCGGAGAAATCGCTGTTCAGGACCGATTCGCAGGTCGCATAGAGCCCTTCACGGCTAGGGCTGATGGCGGATGAAGGGACTGTGGCTGGGACGGTCCGCGCGCAAACGACCCTCGGCATTGAAGTCGTCATCGGCATTGAATGACAATTGCTGCAGGCTGTCGAACCCCGCAATCAGATCCGGCTGTGCGTCCAGCACACCCTGCAGCCGTTTCTCCAGGTCGATGCGGTCCTGTCCTTTGAAGTATCCATGCACGCCCGGCACAACGCGCGGCACAAGGACGTCGAAGCCCAGATAGCGCAAGGTGTAGGCGGCGGGCCAGAGCAGCATCTGCACGTCCCCTTCCTTACCGTTGTGTGCGCTTTCACTCGCGCGGGCTCCGGTCGTCACACAAAAGAGCGCGAATTTGCCACGGCATAGGCCACGGTCAAAGCGCTGGTCCACCGAATGTAGGGCCCCATGCACGAGGGCCCTATCAAACCAGCCCTTCAGAATAGCGGGCGGGGCGAACCACCACAGCGGGAAATGAAAGACAATACGGTCTGCGGCACGGACCTTTGCAACTTCGGCTATAACGTCAGGCGGTAGCGCCCCTGCCTCTGCCCTCTGTTCCTGTGCCTTGAGGGGATCAAACTGGCCCTCGCCCCAGGCGTCATAGCGCGCCGCAGCCTCGGCGGGATGAAAGCCCATCGCGTAAAGGTCCGACCATAGGACCGTGTCGCCCTGCGCTTCGGCCGCCCTTGCCGTGGCGTCCGCCCAAGCGCCATTGAACGAGCGGCGGTCGGGATGGGCAAGAACGATCAGGGTGGTAGTCATGGCAGGCGGCTCCTCTGGGCAGTCCGATAACTCATTCCCAAAGGTCCGCGACAATGTCGAGAGGGTCGCACAAAAGAAAACCCCCGCCGCAGATCACTACGGCGGGGGCCAAATTCAAACCGTCAAGTCAGACTTAGTCGTCGCCCTTCAGCGCTGCACCAAGGATATCGCCCAAGCTTGCACCGGAGTCAGACGAGCCATACTGCTCGACAGCTTCTTTCTCTTCGGCGATTTCGCGTGCCTTGATCGACAGACCCAGTTTGCGGGTCTTGCTGTCGATGTTGGTCACACGGACGTCAACCTTGTCGCCGACCTGGAAGCGCTCTGGGCGCTGCTCGGCACGGTCACGGGACAGGTCGGAGCGACGGATGAAGGATTTTGCACCTTCGTAGTCAACTTCGATGCCGCCGTCTTCGATCTTGGTCACTTCAACAGTGATGACCGAACCGCGCTTCACGCCACCAGTTGCTTCTGCAAATGGATCACCGTCCAGCGCCTTGATCGAGAGCGAGATACGCTCTTTCTCGACGTCGACTTCGGAGACCTTCGCCTTGACGATGTCGCCCTTGCGGAAGTCGCCGATCACGTCTTCGCCACGGCCTTCCCATGTCAGGTCGGACAGGTGGACCATGCCGTCGATGTCGCCTTCGAGGCCAATGAACAGACCGAATTCGGTGATGTTCTTGACTTCGCCTTCGACCTCGGTGCCCTCAGGATGGGTCTCGGCAATGACTTCCCATGGGTTGCGCTGTGTCTGCTTGAGACCAAGGGACACGCGACGCTTGGCACTATCGATTTCCAGAACCATGACTTCGACTTCCTGAGAGGTCGATACGATCTTGCCTGGGTGGACGTTCTTCTTGGTCCAGGACATCTCGGAAACGTGGACCAGACCTTCGACACCGGCTTCCAGCTCAACAAATGCACCGTAGTCGGTGATGTTGGTGACGCGGCCCTGGTGGACCGAACCGAGGCTGAACTTCTGCTCGACCGCATCCCATGGATCGGCCTGCAGCTGCTTCATGCCGAGGCTGATGCGGTGGGTGTCTTTGTTGATCTTGATGACCTGAACCTTGATGGTTTCACCGATCGTCAGGATCTCGGATGGGTGGTTCACACGGCGCCATGCCATGTCTGTGACGTGCAGCAGGCCGTCAACACCGCCGAGGTCAACGAATGCACCGTATTCGGTGATGTTCTTGACCACGCCGTCAACTTCCTGACCCTCGGTCAGGTTGCCGATGACTTCAGCGCGCTGTTCGGCGCGCGATTCTTCGAGGATCGCACGGCGCGACACAACGATGTTGCCACGGCGACGGTCCATTTTCAGGATCTGGAATGGCTGCTTGAGACCCATCAGCGGGCCAGCGTCGCGCACAGGGCGGACATCAACCTGAGAGCCGGGAAGGAAGGCAACAGCACCGCCGAGGTCGACAGTGAAACCACCTTTTACGCGGCCAAAGATTGCGCCATCGACACGCTCTTCTGCGGCATATGCTTTTTCCAAGCGATCCCATGCGGCTTCGCGGCGGGCCATTTCGCGACTTAGAACCGCTTCGCCACGCGCGTTTTCCACATTGC
>CAXQAV010000445.1:0-10890 GCA_964221795.1 Luminiphilus sp.
AATACTGGGCAAGCCCGCGCTCGGTCTGAAACCCGGCGACATAGACATTCTGGGTGGTGGCCAGCCGGGCGACGACAGCCTGCCATTCGGGGGAGCGGGCATATTCATAGATCTTCACCACCGCCGCGATTTCGAGCTCCATGCCTTGCGCAAGATGGCCCTCGTCATCGCGCGCGGTTTTGCGCAGCTCGTTCAGCCGGTCGCTGACCAGCCAGGGGTGATCACCCAGATCCCCCTTCAGATGCTCCTTCAGGTCCTTGAAACTGGCGTAGCCAAGTCCGCGGCAGAAGCGCCCAACGGTGGCTTCGCTCACCCCGACCTTCGCGGCCAGGCTTGCGGCGGTCTCGAACGGCACCTGATCCAAGGTGCTCAGCATGAAATTGGCGATGGCCCGTTCGGCTTTCGAACCGGTTTCAAGCGCATGGGTCAGTTTGGAGCGGAGAGGGGCGGACAAAATTGCAGACCTTGCAGTGGGAATGGGCTTCTCACGAAATTCTGCAAGAAAACTTTCACAGAGTCAACAATGTCAGAAAAACCTCCTGAAAGCGCTTTAGTTGGATCCATTAAGCGCCTGAAAATCTTTAATCCTGTTGAGCCGATTTTCTGGGCCCCCGCAGTCAACCGCGGCGACGAGGTCCGGTACCGGGTCCGCATGGAGGATGCGTTTTCAGAAAATTTCTGTGGGCTGAGAGAGACGCGGAACCGCAGAAGAACATGGAAGTCCGCAGACGTGCAGCGGGCGTGATTGATGTACCACCGTGAGCGTGTCAGACCAGACGCGGATATCTACCAAAAATCGCCCCAAGTGCCGCCGCATTGCACGACGCTGTGTGTCGGCATCAAGGAACCATGCTTCGATGAATTTTATCTTGAAGATAGCTGGCCCTTTTCTGGCGCACTGCTCAATACGGCCATTTTAGTCAACAGGTGGCGCTGTTCTCCAAGGGGGAACGTGCCCCCGCAACAGACAAAACGCGAAAATAAGTTAAGCCATTGTTTTAAAATAAAACCACCGACCGAAGATCGGCCGGTGGCAATTAACCTCTTGTCGTAATGGTCAAAAAACCCCCAAAATGGTAACGTTTTCGCGGGTCATAGCCAGAGAAAGCAAATGAGTGCGCAAAATCAATCGCTTCCGATTCGGCGCAAGGAATCCATAAACAATTTCAGATACTTGCGGGACACGAATTCCAGACCGAAAGCATAAGCCTGCGCAGAAACCAAAAACCTGCGCAACTTCAGAGACTTAGTTGATGAGCCCCCTTGGGCCGCGATATCGGGGCAAGAAAAAAACCGCGCCTAGGCGCGGGTTTCTCGAAGTCTGAACTCTCTTGGAGGGTCAGGTGCCGATGGCAGCCCGGAACGGCTTGCCCCTCTGGAACATCCTCTCGTAGCTCTCATGGGTGAAGGGCGTCGCCAGTACGTTCATTCCGGTTTTCTCGCACCAGGCAGTCACGAAATCCGACTGCTCAACCACCCCTGCCCTCCTGGCAACGGCGAGCGCCACGGCATCGACAACTAGGTCGATGACTAGACCCCACCGGAATGCCCCGGCGGTCGCAAGGCGGTGCAGGAAGTCGCCCGTGGGGAGGCGGGCGTCTACATCAAGGCCCGCGCTGATTGCGTAGCTTCCAACGATCTCGTTCAGGATTTCGTAATCCGGCGCCGGATGGCCCGGGGCGCAGCTCAAATCGATTTCCCCGAACTCGATCCTGGTCATCAACCGATCAAGCTGCGGCTCGCGCTGCACATAGTCTCCCAGTTCCGGAACACCCGAAAGGATCAACATGAGAGGCCAGTCGTGTGACTTCATGAGCGTCTTGAAGGCGTCCAGGACGCTCAGAACTTCGGCATCCGACTTACCACGCATGATATGCTGGGCCTCGTCATAGTGGATTCCGATGACGCCTTGGAGCTTGGCCTGCTTGATGACCAGATCCCAGATCTCAAACTGGGTTCGGCGGGTCTTGTTCGTAATAGGATAGCCCAAGGCGTGAAGCGTTTTGCGGCCAAGGTCCTTCCACGTCCCTTTCGCCTCAAGCACGCAGCAGGCAAACCTTGCATCCTTGCCATCCGGCATGAGAACAGCACTCTCGTTGAAGCGGTTCAGCATGTCCGAGATCTCGGCAGTCTTGCCCGAGCCGGACAGCCCCGTGACAAGGAGGCTGCGCGCCTCAAAACCCTTCCCGGACTTCAGGCGCCCAAGGTGGCGGCTGAAAAGCTGCGCGAAGGTCTGCTGGAGCGCCTCGCCCCTAGCGAGGGGGAAATGCCGCTGCGCCAGATCCGAATTGAGGTTTGCCAACGAGGGGATGACGAAGGGGTTGGTCACAGTTTGCTTTCCTTGATCGACCCGAAGGTCATTGTCTTGATGTCGTCAGGGTCTGGCGCCGAAGTGGCCGCGTTCTCTGGCGGCGAATGCTTCTGCGCAGCGGACGGCGGTGGTGGGCTTGCCTTAAGAGGCGACCAAGATGCTTGGGGGCTGGACGGAGCCGAACCGGCCGGGCGCGCCGGCACCACGCCCGAGGCGCCGCCCCTGTTCATGAGATGGCCAGGGGCAGCAGTGGCACCGGTGTAGGCGGCGGGCCGGGTTTCGACCTGAAGCGGCTTGCTCGCGCGATACTCGAGCTGCGCGAGTGTCTGATAGCTCGACGGGTCACGAGAATCCGGGAAGAAGCCAGATGCTCGAGCGCGGGACGCCCGCGCCTCGCTCAGGTGCCCCTGATGCAGTTCGCGCAGGGTGGGGTTGGACTTTGTTGCCGTCTCCATCAACTCGATCGCTTCCTCGAGCGTCTGATCTTTGAAGACCGTCGTGCTCAGGCGGGCTTCCATAACGGCCTCCACCCCTTCTGCAGTGACGTAAACCTTACGGAGGTCATCGGGATCGAGATGTACAGTGACCTGCTTGGGCGAGCCTCCTGCAAAGCGCTGAAGCTCGGTCGAATTGAACGGAATATTGAAGGCTCGCACGCCCTCCGACGTAGTGGTCGCCTTGACCTTTGCGCCAAGATGGAGGCACCTGTCACGCTGCGAGGGTGGTTCGATCGCGCCATAGCGCTTCTGTGCCTCCTCTCGCGTCTGGCGAGGGGTCGCCCCATTCATTCCGGTGCCGCGATGCGGCCGTAATGGGTACTCGTCGATGAAATAGCGTGTAATGACGCCATAGAGCTGGTCGTGGGTGAGCTTGGCTGAATTCTTCGGATCATACCCAGTCAGTTCACCCGGGCGACTGCCCGTGTACCCCGGCAGGGTGTTCAGCACCTGCCACTGTAGTGTTCCAAACACCCGTTCGACCACTTGCTTGTCCAGGGGCTGGTAGGCACGCGCAGTCATGACGGTCATGCCAATACCAAGCTGGCCGGCATACACGGATGCATTCCGAGTGGCCGTGCCATTGTCCGCCAGGGCGAGGCCAAGCCGCACCGGCGGCACCGGTTCCTGCTTGCAGCCGTAGCGGACCTTCTCCTTTGTCTTGTCACGCGTCGCCATGCGCATCAGCGCTTTGCTGTGGTCGGCGTCGGCTGTCTCAGAAGTAACCCAGCCAAGAACCTCGCGGGTCGCCACGTCGATGATCAGATGAAGCCAGCACCGCCGAACTTCGTTGTCCGCGAGCTCTTGCGGTGCCTGCTTGGGATCGATCACTTTGGCCCGGACGACACCGTCGCCGGAGGTGAAGATAGACAGCAGGCACTTATCCGTTTCGAACTTCTAACCGAATGCCATGGCTCGCACGTCTGTTGAGCGAGGCCCCTTTACGTTCGTTGCGTGCCGCTTACCGCCCCGACCGATAACTCGCACTACTTCCGAGATTGCCTTGATCCGGCTACGGATTGTCGTGATCGTGGGAAAGCTGATACATTGCGCGAGCTCCTGAGGAGATCGGTGAAATACCTTCTTCGCCTGCGCGTACAGTTCGGCAAGTTTCGGCTTTTGTGGTTTCAGCCACAGATCCACCACATAGCTGATGAACCGCTCCTGCCAATCGCAGAGCCTAGGTTCCCGGCGCCCTTTCTTATGATCGCGGTCGGCCAGAACCACTGGGTTGCGGTCAAAGCGATGGTAGACGTCACGATAGCAGGCGAGAGTGCGTCCCTGTGGAACATCGAATCCGGCTGCCAGCTTTCCGCCCCGCCGGGCTCTGCGGAAATTGAAACCAGGTGCGATCCCGTCAGCTCGCTCAAGCAAAAGACGGCGATGCTTGCCACCCTTGTCCATGGTGCGTTGCGTGAGTTTTTCGCCCTCTTCACGCAGCTCGTCCTGAGCCAACACAAGGGCGAGACGGCCCTGCACGATACGCTGGGTTTCTTCTGGAAACTGCTCCACACGCTCAATACCGCCGGTGTACTCCAGAAGGATACGCCTTTTTTCTGCATCCGCCGGCTTGATGACCTCGCAATCCCGCGACCGGATCGCGTCGTCGACCCGGTCAATCGCCAGGGTAAAGCACTCACCACTGTCTAGGCACTGCACCGCGTAGCCGCTCTCCTCGCAAACCGACACCGTCAGTTCGCGGCCATCCAGCTTCAGGATGGATCCCTTGGGGACGTTGTAGAGCGGCTGCGCACTCATGCGTTCAGCGCAACCCGCGATGGGTAATCGATGACGCCGTGCATGTCGGTCCAGAGCACATTCTGACCGATCAGACGCATTGCCGCTTGGTAGCAGCGCCACGGATCCAGATCACAATTGGCGATGAGGTCGCTCAGGTACCAGTAGTTGGTCGATTGTGCAGCATATTCGACGATTGCATCCGCTTCTCTGTCTTGCACCTGCAGGTATTCCCAAATGCGGCGAAGGTTATCGCGATAGGCCCGAGTGTAATCGTCACTGCAAACGACCATGACGTCGTCCGAGAAATCATCTGTGACCGCTGCGAAGATATCGTCGATCTCATTCTGGGTTTCAGGCTTCGCGAGACTCGTTGCGTTGCGGACGAAAACCGCACGGCGGTACCCATCGCTGAAAGTGATCCGCAAGTCGAAGCGGTGAGTCCGCATTTTGCGCATCCGCCGACAGTAAAACTCGACCGGTGCCAGCTGAACCTCCAGCCCAAATAAGTCTGGGCTCCGTAGTGCATCCAGGGCGACGGCGTATTCCGACACTCCATCGAAATGATAAACCTGCCGGATGCCGCCCGTCATCGGCGTTGCGATCGCGGCCGACACCCGCTTGACCGTGTCGCTGCGCGTCAGCGGATTGCGATCACCTGCATAGGGAAGGACCCCATGGATCGGAGCCACCACAAGTGCTGGCTGTTTCTTCTTGGGTGCCGGTTGGTCCTGCAACCAGTCTTCGTAGTTCGACATGCCGTCTCCGTTCCCGGAAACGCGGCGCTTCCGGGTTAGTCATCTTTTCATCCTGGAGCTCAGACCGCGCTTGCCCGGACCGTTTTCGGCCTCTAGCGTGACAAGTGATACACGGGCGATCTTTGCCCCAACTTCCAGGCGCGCACCCGAGGGTGCGCGTTTTCTTTTGCGCAGGACATGGCCCTCATGGACCGCCGACCTTGCACATGGAGAAGGTCCGCGAATCCGCTGAAAATCCAAAACAGAAAAATGCGCCCGGCCTTGAAGGCCCTTGCCGAAATGGAGTCAACCCACTGTAAATGCGAAAAAATATCCCCTTTATTTTCTTCAGGCGACCACTTCGAAGGCCGTCGGCGTCACGTTTTCAGGGCCGGCGGCGCAGTGGCGGCCACGTTTTCGCAGGGCGATCAGGAAGACGTCATGGGAAGAAAGGTGGAATGCACGCCGCGGCCGATCAGCCAAGGAGAGATCGGACATCACTAGGATCGCGCTCTGACTGCACAGCACGCAGCCAGCTACGTACCAACGAGGTGCCCCCGCCTAGGTCGCTGACCCATCCCCGGCAACATTTCGCACGCCTTTCCGCGAGCGGCGCCCACGGAAAAATTAATAGCCTGCTCTGGCTTCCACACTCAGAACGACAACAAAAATACACTGATGCACCCTGAGCTGTTTGATCACACCTAAAGCAATCCCGCGGCTCAGAGGCGGCTGTCCGATTCGCGTCTCAGAGCCGGTTGAACGCCCGCTTACATTAGGTTTGTTCTTCCAGAAATCTGTACCTTGCCATGGAACAGATTCACAAAACTGCAAACCTCGCCGCAAACTTTTCAGCAATTCTCAAAGCAATGCACTCTGGCGCCCATGCCAGTTTCCTCAACGATCCAGAAAACCGAACAAATCAACCATTTGAAGAATAGGTATCAATCTAATCTGCATTGGGATGAAAAGTACTCCTACTTAGAGTACTCAAGCGTACTCTGACGTAACGCCCTGAAAACGAGCGAATTTGGCGTCGCGCACGTGGGTCAGTGGCGTTGCAGCCGGACTGCGGTAGACGGGGTTTCAAGATGTATGCCCCTGTATCCTCGGAACAGCCGGCCGAGGCTGCCCCCATTTCAACTCGCCCGAAGGGTAGCTGAACGGCGCTGCCCGCGGGCAGCCCCAGAAAAAAAATGCGAAAAATCAATTAGTTTCAACATGCTAGACATTATCTTCTAAGTATGCGCGGATATGACGGGCTCGGATGCCGGACGACTTTCTCGCCCAGCGACCCAAGCCGCATTGGCAGGAGGCCGCTATGCAAGACCAAGAGCGCAGAATTGATGATGAAGCCCGGTGCATCATGGAAGCGTTTCCCGAGGTTTTTGGGAAGCCGCCTTGGAGGATAGAGGAGACGAATTTGGCCTGGGGCTTCAGCTGTGGCAAGGGCTGGTATCCCCTGATTGAACGCCTGAGCGCGGATCTGACAGCGATAGTCCAACAGGATGGTTTAAGCCGTTTCCAGGCACGGCAGGTCAAGCAAAAGCTGGGTAAGTTGCGGTTCTATTCAAAGGGCGGAAACGAACGCACTGCTGACCGCATACTTCAAGCCGAACTCGAGGCAGCTGGCAAATGCGAACACTGTGGAACGCAACACGGTGAGCTCAAGAGCCTGGGTGGGTGGCTGACCCCCACCTGTGAGGATTGCGCCGCCATTCTTCTGAAGTCGCGCTCCTGAAGCGCTATTCGCTGCAGGTTCCGGAAATCAGCCTCGGGCAAGCCCATTTCATGAGTGCGATCAGCCAACCTATCAAAACTCCTCTGTATTCAGGCATGGCCGTAGTGCTCACCGACCACAACAATTATCCGTTATGGCTGAGAGGCCGAACGCCAGTCCGCTGCGGGCTGGCTTAAGGCAATCATCCTTGGCCTGTGAGGGGGCGCTGCAGAATGGAACTCAGAATGTACGTTGTTTGTAGACGAGCTTAAAATCCAACTGCGGTTGAAGATCCGTTGGCCCGGCCGCCTCGTCATCGACAAGTGCGCGAACACTCTAGACTGACAGCCCCTTTCATAGCCAAATTCAGAACTTTCGTGACCCGTCCGGGATCTGAGCGCTTCCACGGGTTTAACGGCCAGCTTTTCGTTAGAGCTGCTAGCCTCCCTTAAATTGTTAAGCATCGCTTCTTGATTTGCACTAGCTCGGCTGCACAGCCACTCCCCTGTGCAGCCTTGACTGATACGATCCAAGGTTCGCATCGCACGCCGACGTCACCGATCAAATGCGTGTCATTGTCGCGTAAGAACCCCCCGGCCTGCGAGTTATGCCTCAATTCTCACGCGTCAGCTTCCAAACTTGGTAAGTTACACTAAAACATTGTCTTCGTGATAGAGAACTGAGGGGGTAACTCCACTTGCGAGACATCAACATCCGGGCAACCGAGCATTTCGAAGCCGTGGCGCGGCTAGGTTCGGTGACAAAAGCCGCGAGCGAGCTAGGCGTATCGCCCTCGGCTGTCAGTCAGCAGCTTAAAGCCCTGGAGGAACAGTTCGGGGTGAAACTCTTCCGCAGGGAAAAAAGACGCCTTGTGCTGACACTCGACGGCGACCGTTTGTTCCAAACAACAACTCAGGCGTTCAGCGCTATCAGAAATGCGCGAAGCGCAATTGCGCGGCAGCGCGATACCCGGAACTTGACGGTTCGGGTCAGCCCAAGTTTCGGGGTACGGTGGCTGGGACCGCGCATCGCGGACTTTGCCGAACATAACCGGGATTGGAACATACGGATTGATGCAACTCCGGATTTCAGCGCCTTTGATACCGAGGCCGTCGATTTCGATTTGCGCTATGGGCTGGGCGGCTGGACAGGATTGTCAGTGAACGGGGTCATGCACGATCTTGTCCTGCCGATGTGCAGCCCCTCTTATCTCGCGCATCTGGAAAGCATTTCGAGCGACCCCAAAGAACAGATCCGGCAAGCTCGGCTGATTGACAGCGTAAAGGCGCTGTACCGATGGGATCTTTGGTTGGCGTCCAATCGGATCGAGGTTGAGGGGCTCGAATACCCCTACAGGTTCGACCGATCGTCAATGTCCATCGAACTTGCAAAGCAAGATGGCGGCATTGCGCTGGACAGCGTGACTCTGTGCCTGCCGGAAATGCAGCGCGGCGAGCTGGTTCCTCTTTCCACCGCCTTTGAGGTAATCGATTTTCCTGCCTATTGGTTCGTCTGCCCGCCCCGTCATTTCAACCGCAGGATCGTAAAGCGGTTTATGGAGTGGCTCAGCGAAAAAGCTGGCGAGCACGAACACGCGGCCCGGGAACTTCTGAGCGGCGCAGGCTGCACGTTCAGGCCGGAAGGCGGGCCGGATTTGATCGAAGTTAAACCGTGGGCTTTGTGAATTGGGCGAGCCGGACTTCTGCTAATTAAACGATTTAACCTTCTGAATTGACATCACAAAGTTGCTTGCAGCGAACCTTTTCAATGCGTGATCACGGCAATGAGCGCGGATCGTCCGAACCGCGCTCACGCTATTGAGTTTTGGACTTGCACACTTCCAATCGATGCTTCCGGTCAGTAGATGGTCAGCGCAGGTACATATGAAATCAGAAGCAGCACAGCGATAGCTACGGCGTAGAACGGCAGCAGCGACTTGACTGTCTCGCCGATCCGGGCGCCGGATATGGCAGCGGATATGAACAGCGTCGTGCCCACAGGCGGCGTGTAAAGTCCGATAGCAAGATTAACGACCATCATCAGACCAAGCTGCACCAGGTCCAGCCCGATTGCTTGGCCGATTGTCACGAAGAGCGGCCCCAGCAGGAGAACTGCAGCTGGCAGGTCAAGGAACGCTCCAATGATCAGCATGACAAGGTTCAGTGCCAGAATGACCATCCAGGGCTCGGCAAAGCTCGCCTGGACCCAGGCAGCCAGTTCCTGTGGTACGCGTTCGGCGGTCAGAACCCATTGGATGGTGGAAGATGCCATGATGATGATCTTGACCGCCCCAGTCATCATCCCAGTATCCACAGCCGCGTTCCAGATGCCGCGCCAAGTTAAATCCCGGTAGACGAGCCCGCTGACCAGCAGTGCGTAGGCGACAGCCAGAACGCTCACCTCCGTGGGGGTTGCGACGCCGAACCTCAGGGTGCCGATTACGAAAACCGGCATCAGAAGAGCCGGAATTGCTGCCATGATCTGCGGCTTGAACGCCTTGAAACCTCCATGCAGAGGCGAGCGGGGAAGATCCCGGACCCGGGCTGTGATGGCCACGGCAACGAACATTCCCGCGCCCAGCAGTACCCCTGGCAGGATGCCCGCAATGAAGAGATCGACGATGGAGACACTGGAGACCAGCCCGTAGAGGATGAGAGGGATTGAAGGGGGTATCAGAACCGAAACGGTCGAGGACGCGGAGTTGATTGCTGCGGAGAAGCCCTTGGGATAGCCCTCTTTGGTTTGTACCGGGATCAGCGCATTACCCAGCGCCGTGGCGTCGGCCACAGCGGAGCCAGAAACGCCCCCGAACATCACCGACCCGATAATCGAAACCTGGCCCAGGCCGCCCTTGAAGTTGCCGACGATCAGCCGGGCGGTGTTAACAAGGTAGACGCCGAATTTGCCCGACATCATCAGATTGCCCGCCAGAATGAAGAAAGGGATCGCCAGCATTGGGAAGCTTTGCGTCGGCGTGTACAGCCGCTGAGCGATTACCGCCAACGGCTTGCCATCCAGCCAAAGCGCGGCGGCTACGCCCCCCAGCATCGCGTGGGCTACGGGCACGGAAAAGGCAAGAAGGATGAAGAAGACCCAGACGAGAGGTGCGGTCATGGTTGTGCTCCTTTAGCTCAGGCTGGTGTCTTCCGGAGGGAGGCCGGAAATGTCTTCACCTGCCAGCGTGCGCAAAATACCGAGTGCAGCAATCACCGGCATCGCGCTAAATGCGTAGGCGATGCTGGAATAGCCCCAGACCTGCTTGATCCCCAAGGTAGACAAAGTCTGAAACTGAGATGCCTTCAGGATCGGCTGGCTGCTCCAGAGAACGCTGAGCGTTACCACCAGAACGGCAAGCTGGATCGCGAGATTAATGCCAAGCCTGGCCCGGCCGGACAGCATGTCCGACATCAGCGTAACAGCGATATTGCGGCCTTTGGCCGACGCCATCACAAGTCCGCCTGCAACTAGCCAAGGCAGCAATATGGCGTGAATTTCATACGCCCAGGAGATGCCAGTTCCGAAAGCGTAGCGCAGGATGACGTTGATCAGCAGCGCTGCAAACATTGCCGCAAGACAGACACCGGCGATCAGACGGCCGGACCAATCCAGCAAACTGACCGTGCCCCGAACGAAGGCGAGGAAGGAACCTGTCCGGCCCTTCCCGCCAATCTCCGGGGACGTTTTGCCCCCGGTAGGCATCACAGGCCCGCCGCCTTGCGCAGAGCCGCCACAAGCTCCGGGAACTTTTCGCCGTATTTGTCATAAACCGGCTGCGTGGCAGCCTGGAATGCGGCCTTGTCCGCTTCGGCGAACTTGGCGCCTGCAGCTTCCATCTTGGGCCGCAGCTCTGCATCGGACGCAGCCACCATATCGCGCTGGATCTTGCCT
>CAXQAV010000446.1:0-4772 GCA_964221795.1 Luminiphilus sp.
CGAACGGAAGGGCGCGCCGCTCGGTTTGCAGGCCATCTGCGTGGTCTCCCCGGAATGGGTGGAAAAAGCCGGCGGCCTGCATGACCCCGATAATCCGCGTAACCGCCAGCTCTTCGACCAGGCCAAAGCCTGGGCCGAGGGCTGGGGCGGCAAAGGATCGGTGATCGCCACTCGCCTCGATCTCGATGAGAAGGGCGGGGCTGTGGTCGATGTGCTGGTCTCCCCGGTCCGGGAAAGCCGGGGCAAGCCGGTGATCTCGACCAACAAGGCACTGCGCGAGCTGAAGGAGGCCACAGGCGAGCGGAACGAATACTCCGCCTTGCAGACATCCTGGGCCGATTGGTGCCGCGAGCATCTGGACCCTGGAATCGTGCGCGGCACCCGGAAAGAAATCACCCAGCGCCAGCACCTTTCCCCGGAAACCTATGGGGCGGTCATGGACAAGGCCCGTGAGAGCGTCAGAGCGCCCTCTCAGGGGCTGTGGGATGCCATCCGGGACACAGACCTCTCAGAACGCGAAACAGAGGCCCTGAGCGACTTTTTGATGCTCAAGGGGGAGATTGCCCGCCACAAGGTCCAAGGGCGCTCCTACGAGCCTCCTGAGGGCGCTCTGGAGCTGGATCGCGTGAGGGGAGATCCCCAAACCGATCCCTGGCCTTTGATCCGGGCTGTCAGGTCAGGGGCAGAGCGTGTGTTTGAAGCGGCCCATGGGTTCGGCATGGGACTGCGGGCGAACATGGGAGACGGGTATGAATCCGGGCGTGAGTTCTTCCCCAGCCTGTCCGACCGGATGCACCTGGCGGCAGTGGTGGCGAAGTGCGGAGCGTTTTGCGCCAGGGTTGAGGCTGCGGTGAAAAACATGCTGCGTCCGGATGCGACCCAGATCGAAGAACAGATCTGCTGGCCGCAGGAGGCACTGGCAGAGGTGGAGCGGCATGAGATGAACCTTGGCCTGACAACTCCTGCGGTCCGGAAAGAACCCTCGGCAGAACGGGACACGGATCTCACCGACCGTTCCAGCCAGGAACGGGATCGGGGACCTAGCCATGGTCGCTGACCCCTAGTGTTAATAGTGTTACCTACGGAGTATGTTACGGGGCCGGAAATCGCCCATAACCTACTGGCACCATATAAGGAAACTATCCACAGGGTTCCGAAAGGTGCGAACCTGGGTTCCGAAAGGTGCGAATTTTGGTTCCGAAAGGTGCGAACGGATGAAGGTTCCTGATAGTGCGAATATCCGCTATGAAGATTCCATGGCGTTGTTACCTGATAGACATCCTCAAAAAGACTTCTTCATCCTCGATATTTCCGATGTCGTGGCGAAGGATGACATGGCTTCGATGGAGCACCCCCTGTTCTCTCTCGCCACCAAACCAGACATGCGCCATCTGGTGTACAAAAGCGGGACCAACAAGCTTGAGATCATTCCCTCGGGCAAGGGCCTGCCCACGATCTTCGACAAGGACATCCTGATCTTCTGCATCAGCCAGCTGATGGACATGAAGAACCGGGGCGAGAAGATCGGAAAACGCGTCCGCTTCTCAGCTCGTGAATTGCTGATCGCTACCAACCGGCCAACGAACAACCTGGGCTACAACCGCCTTGAACATGCATTTCAGCGCCTGCGCGGCACCACCTTCACCACCAACATTGCTACGGGAAACAAGATCGAAACCCGCATTTTCGGCTTGATCGACGAGGGCGGTTTTGTCCGCACAGCCGACGAACGTTTCCGCCTCGACTATTGCGAAATTGTTCTCTCTGACTGGCTAATGCGCGCGATCGAGGCCAACGAGGTCGTAACAATCTCGAACGACTATTTCCGCCTGCGCCGCCCGCTGGAACGCCGCCTGTATGAGATCGGCCGCAAGCATTGCGGGGGCCAGCCGAAATGGCAGATCGGCCTCGCCAAGCTCCAGGAAAAGACCGGCAGCAATGCCCCCTTGAAGAAATTTCGGCTGAACATCCGCCAAATCATCAAGGATGATCACACGCCGTTCTATCGTATGGAGCTGACCCCGGATGACCTGGTGGTCTTCCGCCCGCGCGCGCCTCAGAGCGATCTTTTGCCCGGTATCAGACTGCCAGAGTGGGCAGAGGAAAAGGCAAGAAAAATCGCCAGGGCAAAGGCTCGGGACTACTATGCTCTACGCTCTAACTGGTTGGCGTTTGCCAACTCTGAAGCCGCCAAGGGCAACCCGCCCAAGAACGCAGGTGCAGCTTTCGTAGCCTACTGCAAGAAGCAGGATAGCTTACGCGCATAGAAGGCTTCTTTTCGAAGCTGACAATTTCTCATATCCAATAGCGCAACCTCAAACCTCTTTTAGAAAGCCCTTAAGCACATGAAAAAACTGGCTTCAGCCATGCTCCTAGTCGCAGCTTCAGTCGGCCCAGCATTTGGAAAAACAGCACGTTGCTACGTCGAGTACCTAGGAAACGTCTAAGTTTCCGCTGACCTCGCGATATTGAAGTGTATGCAAGGTACACTCTTACGTCTTTATGGCACCAGCACCGAAATCCGGTGCATTTATCGGGGCGGAGATTTTAAGTCCCCTGTGTCTACTGGGACCACTTCGTTTACACCGAAGATGTCAGGAGAACACCCGGCGGCTCCCGGAAGAAGACAGAGGGAGGGGAACCGGCCCGCGAACTATAGGAACAGGCCACTGGTCAACACGCGGGCCGCACTTCAAAGCACTGATGAAGTTCACGTAGGGTAACCCAAGATCAGATCCTCGCCTAAACCTTTCTCTAGTTCGTCTGGATCTTCTAGGGCAATGGACCAAGCCGCTTTCCATGCTGTTGAAAACGAACAGGACGGCTGACTCTCAAGTCAGCTTCCGGACTGACGTTCAATGGCCGACCAGCCGTGCCCAAAGGCCGCGCTTCACCCGAACGCCAGATTTATCCCTCTGATCTGTCAGAAGTGCATTCAGGCGCACCCGCTCGGCCTCTGCCCCGTCCAGGCGGGCGCGCAAATCCTCGATCTGATCGACGAGCTGGCCGCGCTCCCTGTCTCGCTCGGCGGTCATGGCGCCGATCTGCTCCCGAAGCATCTTAACTTCAACCTCTAACGCACCGGCTTCGCTTGGTTTTGTCGCCTTTATTGGTGGTGGGGAAACGGTTTTACTGTGTGGTTCTTCCTGTGGTTTCCTGAAAACACGGTCAAGCTCTGCCTCGTCAATCTCCCAATGCCCTTGCGCGTTCTTCTCGCCCGATATTTTTGCGTTTAAATCGTTGCTTTTAAGTCGTTCCAAGAGGGTTTTCTTGGCAACACCCGCATACTTCGCCGCTTGATTCAAAGATAGTTTTGCCATGGTTTCTGCTCGCCTTCACCGGTGGTGGGGAAACGGTTTTCATTATTGTTTTCCACCAGTTTACAGAAAACCACCAAAGCGGGGAAGCTCTGGGGCTACTAGTCGAAAAGGCAGCTTGCCTGTATCTCAATTGAGATACATAGTACCATCGAAAACAGGAGGACATGCCATGCCCGCCCAAACCTCGATGCTCCACGTTCGCGTGGACGACCGGCTCAAGGCGCAAGCGGCCGACGCTCTGTCCGGTGTCGGCCTGACGCTTTCGGATGCCGTGCGCATCCTGCTGACCCGCGTTGCCGCCGAGGGCGGTCTGCCGGCCGGCCTGACCGCAGATCCGGATGCCTATGACACCTGGTTCCGTGCCAAGGTGCAGGAGGCGCTGGCCGACCCGCGCCCTGCCACCCCGCACGACCAGGTGCTGCAGGATGCCCGCGCCCTGATCGACGGGAAGCGCCGTGCCTGAACTCGAGTGGAAGGCTCCGGCGGTCGCCGACCTGATGGCGATTGCCGATTACATCTCGGACGACAACCCGGACGCAGCCCTTGCCCTGGTGGAAGAAATTCAGGGCAAGGTGGCGCAGCTCCCGGCTCACCCGAAACGCTGCCGTCCCGGCAGAGTAGAAGGCACCCGGGAACTGGTGGTCCGGCCAAACTATATCGTGGTCTATACCGAAACCGCAGCGGCGGTGACGGTGCTGCGCGTGCTCCACGCCGCGCAGATGTGGCCCTAGCCAGATCAGGAAAGAAATGCCTCACGACCGCCACGAGAATGCTCCCTCTGATTGCTCGTCCCGCTTCGACTGCGGGAATTACGAGGTCAGCTCCGAGACCCTGACCGATGCGGAAATCTGGGAGCGGTCACCGCCAAAGCGTCGGCATCTGCTGTCGCCGGATTTTGCGGAACGGTTCGGCGCCCCTCAAATCCCTGACTGACATCGCCCGTTATAAGGCTGGGAAAGGAAGGGATTTGTCGCCCGTTCAACGGGCGAATAGCCGGAGGTCCAGGAGGGCGCAGCACCTCCGGCCCATGGCAATTAGCGGAGCGGCTCGGAGAGAATTGCCTAGTGGGTTGTCATTTGAAATGACAATTCCGTCGCGCTCCGCTATCAGCGCCCCATGTTCAAGGCAGCGATCCGCGTCAACCAGCTCACCACTATCGCCCAGCTTCGCGGGGCGTCCCTCCATGCGCAGCGCCACGACGAGACCGGCAAGGCACGGGTCCGGGACGATGCGGAACCTGGTTTCGGCCTTGCCTGGTCGAAGGCCGAGAACGACCGCGACTATCTCGCCGCCTTCAAAGCCCACAAGACCGAGCTGGGGGCCGGCGAACGGAAGGGCGCGCCGCTCGGTTTGCAGGCCATCTGCGTGGTCTCCCCGGAATGGGTGGAAAAAGCCGGCGGCCTGCATGACCCCGATAATCCGCGTAACCGCCAGCTCTTCGACCAGGCCAAA
>CAXQAV010000447.1:0-6761 GCA_964221795.1 Luminiphilus sp.
AGATCATGGAACAGCCTGCTGCCCTCGGCTGGCTCGAAGTCCATGCAGAAAACTACATGGGGGACGGCGGACGTCCCATCGCCCAATTGCGTCATCTGGCCGAGCGCTTCCCCATCTCGGTCCACGGTGTGGGTCTTTCCATTGGGGGTGAAGGTGATCTGGACCGCGATCACCTTGCCCGTCTGAAGCATCTGGTCGGCTGGCTGAACCCCGCGAGCTTTTCCGAGCACCTCGCTTGGTCCACACATGACAGCCATTTCTTCAACGACCTGCTGCCCCTGCCCTATACCGAAACCACGTTGAAGCACGTCGCGGCGCACATCAATCAGGTGCAGGACGTGCTTGGGCGGCGGATGCTGCTGGAGAACCCCTCCAGCTATCTGGCCTTTGCCGAATCCACTTTGTCCGAGACCGATTTCCTGCGCGAGATCGTGCAGCGCACGGGCTGCGGGCTGCTTCTCGACGTCAACAACGTCTTTGTGAGTGCAACCAACCTGAAAACCTCGTCAAAGGACTACATTGACGCCTTCCCGCTGGAAGCTGTCGGCGAGATCCACCTTGGCGGCCATGATGAGGACGAGGATGAAACCGGCGCACCCCTGCTGATCGACAGTCACGGGCGCGAGGTGGTCGATCCGGTCTGGGCTCTGCTGGACTACACATTGGCCCGCTCTGGCCCCAAACCGGTCCTGATCGAATGAGACAACGATGTGCCTGAATGGCCTGTTCTGAACCAAGAACTCGTGAAGGCAGACAGGGCCCTGTCGCTGGTGACCGCGTGAATGGCGTGACGCAAACCCAGTTCCGCGCCGCCATGCTCGACCCCGCACTGGCTGTTCCCGATCAACCGTATGGGGGATGAAGTGCTGCCGCTTCTGGCCCGCCTTGTCCTTTCCGGTGTGCTGCTGGTCTACTACTGGAATTCGGGCCAGACAAAGCTCGGCGATGGCCTCTTTGGGATCTTCAACCCGTCACTGTGGGCTTATGCCCAGATTTTCCAAAAACAAATGGAGGCCGCCGGCTACGATGTATCGCAGTTCGGCGTGTTCCACTGGGCCGTGGCTGTCGCGGGTACAATCGCCGAGTTTGTACTGCCCTTGCTCATCCTGATCGGGCTTCTGACCCGGCTTGCCGCCCTTGGCATGATCGGCTTCATAATTGTGCAATCCCTGACCGACCTCTTCGGACACGGTGGCATCGCCCACGCCGAAACCTTCGGTGCATGGTTTGACAGCGCATCTGACGCGCTGATCCTTGATCAGCGCGCCTTCTGGATGCTGGGATTGCTGGTATTGGTCATCGAGGGCGCAGGTGCCCTTTCGGTCGACCGGCTGCTCTTTAGAAGTGCGCCTTAGGCTCGTCCGGCTTGCCGGCGGCAATCGCCAGGATGCCGCCAAGGCCGACAAATCCGATCGGGAACATCGTGCCGACATTGAAGCCGAAGGCCGAATAGAAGAAGAAACAGCTGACCAGCATCAGGATACCACCCCAAAGCGCGCGGTATTTGGCCATGGCACCGCCTGCAATTGCCAGTAGCGGTGCGACGAAGCTCGCAAAGCGGATAAAGGCGGGGTTTTCGAGAAAGCCGAAAATCTCGCCCACTTCGGCGTGACGCTCGGAGAGTTCGGCGTAGCCGTATCCGAACAGGCCGACGATAATCCCGATCAGTCCGCCGATGACGCCCAAAAAGCCCGCTGCATTGCGCATGTGTAGTCTCCTTGCTGCTCGCCATTCGACATATGCATCTTGGCGTCAGTCGCCAAGGTATTTTGCCTGTACGTCCGGCTTCCAGCCGATGGTCAACTCGCCCTGATGGTCAATCACAGGCCGTTTCATCAGCGTCGGATGGGCCTGCAAGAGAGTAAACACATCCTGCTCTTTTTCCCCGTCTGACAATCCGCGCCAAGTGGTCGATGAGCGGTTGATCGCGGCCTCGCCGAAGGTGGCCGCGATCCGCTCCAGATCGGCTGGGTCCACACCGTCTGCCCGCACATCAATCACCTCGGGGTTATGGCCCGCTGCGACCAGTGCCTTTTGCGCCTTTCGGCAGGTATCGCATGACTTGAGCCCAAAAAATCGCATTCTGCCTCCTAATTGTGCAAATCCAGATCCGACTGCGCGGACTTCATCGGTGTCATTTGCGTTTTACATAAAATACGCGATGGTAAACGCCAAGGCGGGCGCTGCGATTATGCTGCGGCCCCCGTCTTGGTGACAAAGGAGAACGGACATGCCGAGTGGCACCGTAAAATGGTTCAATACGACTAAAGGCTACGGGTTTATCGCCCCTGACGACGGGGGAGCGGATATTTTTGTACATATTTCAGCCGTCGAGCAATCAGGCCTGACCGGACTGGCCGACAATGAAAAAGTGACTTTCGATCTGATCGACGGACGCGACGGGCGCAAGATGGCCGGCAATCTCGCCAAGGCCGGCTGAGTTCCACCGACAGCCCTGGACCAAGCTATCCCGCGGGACATAATGCTTTCGCGGTCTAGTACTTCTTGTCGGGCATCTGGCTACGGACGAGCGCCAGCAGATCGGTATCAGCCATCGGCGCGGCGCGCGCTTCCTCTTCCTGCATGACTTCGTCAAAGGCCTTCCGGCGTGCGCCCACGATGCCGCGCTTGCGCATATAGACAAGCACCGCACCCGCGCATTGCAGACTGAAGAAATAGAGCAGGATCAGCAGGGTCACCCCGATCAGGATCAGGGCGTCAGGGCCGAGTCCTGCCAGATCGGACAATTCGTCATAGGTCGCGGCCTCGGCGAGCTGCATGGCGGCGTTTTGGGCCACGCCTGTCAGAGCGAGCCCCCAGAACGCCAGGGGCAAGGAGAAGGCCAGACCGATCTGGCTGATCAGGACCAGTGCAAAGACGGCCCCGAACCCGCTGCCGAACCCGTAGAATGGCGTGTGCTGGCGGCCGTCGGGATCGGCCCCGACCGAGGCGCCGGCGAAAGGCACCAGAAGCGCGGAGCGCAGGGCAAATCCGGCAAGGCCCACAAAGCCGATAAGCGCCCATGTCAGCGTCGGGTTGCTGGCCGTCAGCTGGTCCAGCACTGCCTCTTCGTCGCTGACATCCATCGCAAGAAAATCGTTCAAACTCAGTGGCGTAAGCAGCAGGAATGCGCCGACGCTGAATGCGAGCAGGATCACTATGACGACCGCTTCGAACAGCCCGTAACCGAGTGCCGGCTTCATCATCCCGAGGTAACTAACCCGCGGTTTGACGTAGTAGGATTGCAGTCCGACCCGCAGGCCAACCATGACCGGGATAACGCTCGAACCGACCGCGACAGCCACCGCAAACAGGATCCCGATGAAGAGCGAGACCAGCATGGCGAGTGCCACGAGGATGAAGGCGATGAAGGCGAAGCCGGCGAGCGCGATGATCAGCGCGGGCAAGGCGATCAGATAGCGCCAGAGGATGGATAGCGAAAACGGAAATGCGCGCAGAAAGACCATCGCCCGGCCTTTTTCATATGTTATTCATCATCACTATGCCCCGATCAATCGGATTTTAAAGCGAAAATTCCAAGGCATTATCGGGGCAGCGGAAGGAACCCGTTTTTGTCCTTGGCGCGCGGGGTGCGCCTAGAGCCGCGGGACCAGCACACCGGCGAGCAGTGACAGCCAAGCAATTGACATCAAACCGAAACTCGAGACCGGCACAGAGACAAGGTTGATCCCCACCAGCGGCAGGACCGAGAGGAGTCCGCAGATCAGCGAGATCAGGAGAATGGTGAGTGAGGGACGGCTGCGGCGCATGGTGGCTCCTTGCTTGGGTGGCGTTGCGGGCAGGCTAGCGCGATGCGGGCGGGGCGTCACCTGTTGCCTTGCGCAACGCGCGGAGGTGGTTTCGCGGCTGCGCGACGCAGGGTGGCGGAAAATGGTTAGTTTCAGGGACAAATACCGGTTCCAGCCTTTCGGCATAGTTTCTCGCTATCGTAGCCGACAGGTGCAACGTCCTCTTCCTCAAACCGTTCAAAACCCAACCCAGTCATCACGAGAAAAGCCCTTTCAGCCGTTTGCAGCGTGTCAAGAAAACCAAGCATATGATCGAAGAATTGCGTTTTCTTATCTTCGAGTAGTGAGGGGTCAACAGCAACATAAGCCCTTTTCGCGCATTTTCGTCATTTCAATCCTGGTCCTCACTTGTGAAAGTAAATTCGTCTTTGCTAAGTGCGAATTTCAGATCAAGTATTGGACTTCGGCTTAAGACATTTATGTGCCCGCACCCAATATAGACACATTCACTCAGCCAATCACTCCCATAAACTCCCGCCATTCCCCCTTGGACATGCCCGAGGTCTCCTGCGTAACCTCTTCGCCTCCAAGCATCCTACGCACACACTCAATCGCCTTTGAGGAGAGTGTGGCGCCGCCCATGCGGTAGTCTTCGAAAGCCCCGTAAGCCGCGGGCACCCAGTCGGCAACAACTTTGCAGATCTCCTCTGCATAGACGCGGATCTCGTATTGTGCGTGGCTGTCGGCGCGCAGCCGCAGGAAGTGGAAGAGGTTGTGCAGGTCCACCTTCCAGTACCATTGCGTGTAGATATTCGCGGGCAGGTTCATGCGCGCCAGTTCGCGGGCGAGACCCTGCTGGTCGTCCTGGCTGATCATCTCTTCGTAGTGGTCATAGCAGCGCGCCGCATCGCCCTTGAGGTACTCGAGCACGCGGGCGGCTTCTTCGCCCGAGAGCGCCTCTCCCCTGCCCTGATTGTTGATCACGGATTGTGCGGCGAGCTGGTCGGGCTGCGGGATGTAGAACTCGCGGTCGAGGATCGAATATCGGGCGGAGTATTCGTTCACGTTGGCAGTGCGGTGCCGGATCCACTGGCGTGCGACAAAGACGGGCAGTTTGACGTGCAGCTTGATCTCGCACATCTCGAAGGGGGTCGAGTGCCAATGCCGCATCAGGTAGCGGATCAGCCCTTCGTCGTTCTGCACTGACTTGGTGCCCTTGCCGTAGGAGACGCGGGCGGCCTGACAGATGGCGGCATCGTCGCCCATATAGTCGATCACACGGATGAAGCCGTGGTCGAGCACGTCATAGGCGGTGTAGAGATGCTTCTCCATGCCGGGGGCGACAGCGCGCAATGTAGGCTGCGGGTTGGACCGCAGTTCGTCGATTTCGGCCTGTTGCTCGGGGGTCATGGGCATATCGGGGTCTCCGCAATGGGTTGAGTCGGCCTGACTATAGAAAACGGCCTGTGACAAAACCACCAGCCTTTGGCCGCAGTTCGCTCCGATCCCCCCATTATTTATTGACATGAAGGTGTTGCACCGTGAGGCTGACGGAAAAAGGGGCAGATTTCTGAGTTAGGAGAATTGAGATGAACAATTTTTTGGGATTTACGGCAGCGCTGGCGCTGCTGGCGGCTTGTGATCAAAGACCAGTTGATGGCGCAATCGACCAACCTGGCGACGACACCCCTGTCGGTGAACAACCTGTCGTTGAAAACGGGCAGGTCTCGATTGGTGATCTGAACTCCGCGAACTATGATCCGGACGCGGCAAACCCGCTCACTGTGCGGGTCGTGCTGGATGGCGGTATCGAGCAGTTGCATGTTTACGGCGTAAATCCTGGCGGCGAATTTTCTGTGTCCGAATCATATGAGAGCTATTTCTTTCAGGACGGTGGCGACAGCCGTTTCTTCCGTGCATTTGCCGCCGAATCCACAGACGGTTCGGTCAACGCCGTGGTCGTATCCGACGGTGGCCAGTTCAACCGTTCCTTTGGCGGCGCCACGGCAAACCAGATCACTTATTCGGCCCCGGATGGCGGTCTTGTCCGATACCGCGGTGACTACATCGGACTGGTCAACTTTGGTGATCCTGCAGGACCCGGACCTGTCGGTGCAGTGAACGGTATTCCGAATGAGTCCTTCGCCATAACCGGTGAAGTTTTCCTGATCGCCGACTTCACCGAAGGCGCAACCAACGGAGAAATCTTTAACCGTGCTTTCGAACCTGGTGTTGTCATAGGCGACCTGCCTGATGGCGCGACGCTTGATCTACCTGAGATAGTTCTGGTTATCGGGGCAATCAATGAGGACGGGTCGTTCACCGGCAGTGCCGAGTTGAACGAAGACGGTAACTTTATTAGTGTTGGGTCATATGGCGGCCTATTCGGAGGCGAGGATGCATCGTCAGTCGCAGGACTGGTTCGACTTGGAACAGGCTTTCTTGGCGTAGCGGTGTCGCCGAACCCAGATGATCCGGAAAACCCGATCATCACGCCGGTAGGCACAGGCAATGAGGTAGAGTACGGGATCTTTGTGCTTGATTCGACAGCTGCTTTGCCGACACCCTAATCCAGCCCAACGGGACATCACCGCATGATGCACCGTTTCGGGGCTTGTGCTTTGGCAGTGGGCATTTGGGTCAATGCCTGCCATGCACAGGACATCGTCGATATTCCGATTGACCAGGCAACCTCGATTGCGACCCGAGCGTTGTTGGCAGGCGATACCGCGCTCGCCTTGCAGATCGCGAAAGCAGTTTTGCGATCCCGCCCGGACGACCGCGCGTCGCTGATCATCGTTGCGGCTGCCGCGCCGCGACTGGGTGATCCTGCCCGTGGCCGTGCTGCGGGCGCGCGCGCTTGGGCGCTATCGGAGACCCCGGAGCAGCGCTATGAGGCCGCCCGCCTGACGGCCCTCGCCGCCTCGATGGAAGAGCGCTTCACGACGGCGTCTTTCTGGCTGCGTCTTGCGCTGATTTCTGCCCCCAACGCGCAGGAAAAGGACCGCACGC
>CAXQAV010000448.1:0-11198 GCA_964221795.1 Luminiphilus sp.
TGGTTGCGCTGATCCAGGTCGGCGAGGCGGTGAACCTCGATGAGGCGACCGCCGTGCAACAGAAGGGCAAGGCCAAGGCCCGCATGGCGGATCTGATCGCCCAGGTCGAATGACGCAGCGTCCCGCGTCAAATGACCGATCCGGGCGGTGCCACTTGCACCGCCCGATTGCATTCCAGAGGTAAGAGCCATGAAAACGCGCGAAATTTATGAAGGCCCGGCACTCTTCAGCTATGGCTTTCGTCCTTTCTTTCTTTTTGCGGGCGTCTTTGCTGTCGTCGTGATCCCGATCTGGTGGTTGGTCTGGCGCGGAGATGTCAGCATCAGCGGCCACCTCGCATCGACCGATTGGCACATACACGAAATGATCTTCGGCTATGGCGCAGCTGTGGTAGCCGGGTTCCTGTTCACGGCCGTTCCGAACTGGACGGGGCGGATGCCCACACGAGGTTGGCCTTTGGTTGTCCTGCTGGCGCTATGGCTGGCGGGCAGGGCCAGTGTCGCGGGGCTGTTGCCGGTTGGTCCGGTCGGGGCCGCCATCATCGACCAGATGTTCCTGTTGGCTGTCGCCGCGATGATGGCACGGGAAATCGTCGCCGGTCGCAATTGGAAGAACCTGAAGGTGCTTGTCCCGGTGTCCCTGCTTTGGGGGGCGAATATCCTGTTTCACGTCGAGGCGTTGACCCAGGGCGTGTCCGACATCGGTCGGCGGCTTGGGATCGCCCTGCTTATCTTCCTGATCACGCTGATTGGGGGGCGCATCGTGCCGAGCTTCACGCGGAACTGGCTTGCCCAACGCAGGTCGGAGCGGTTGCCGGTGGCGTTCAATCGTTTCGACGGTGTCTGCATCCTGATCGGGGCTGCCGCACTGGTCAGCTGGGCCATCGCGCCATTTCATACCGCGAGCGTTCTTGCCGGCGGCGCCGCAGCTTTGTTGCACCTGATGCGGCTGCTGCGTTGGCGGGGACTGGCGACCTGGCAATCGCCACTTCTTCTGATGCTTCACGTCGCATACCTGATGGTGCCGCTCGGCTTTCTTTCCATCGGGGCCGGAGCGACAGGTCTCGTTGGTCCGGCCGTCAGCGCGCATGTGCTGGGCATCGGCTCTGTTGTCGGGATGACCCTGGCTGTCATGATGCGGGCAACAATGGGCCATACCGGCCGGCCATTGGTTGCCGGACCCTGGCTGACGAGCGCATTTGCTCTGATCTGTGGTGCCACTTTGGCGCGTGTTGCTGGCCAAAACGTAGTGCTTGGTGGTCTCAACGGTGTCGATCTTTCCGCAGTTCTCTGGACGCTGGCTTTCGTTGCCTACCTATGTCGCACAGGGCCGTGGCTCCTAAGTCCCAAGATCGGGCGCAAAGCAGCGTCCAAGTCATGATACGCGTGATCGCGTACCAGGGCAGCGATGTTGCGAAGGCTTGCCGGTGATGGCGGGGATGGATGCGTCCGAGTCATCGGAGATCGCTCGCCTGAGCCTCATCTATTTCTCCGAGTAGGCGGAGGTTCCGCGGGTCGAAGTGCACTGCTCACCAACTTTGGACCGCCGAAAGCGGGATTTTTCCGGCTACCTCCCGATGACGGGCTGGTGACGCCATCGGGATAGTGCATGGGACTCGGGACGTTGTACCCGATCACGCTGTGAGGTCGGTCCTCCTCAGCCCGGCGGTGGAGTCAATCCTCACTCATCTCAGAGCGGTCCTCGAAAAAGTAGACCAATTTGCAGACCATTTGAGTAACGGGACAGAGACGCGATGATTCAAGTCGAGGATGCGCGAATGCTTTCCATAATCATATTGGTCGTGGCGGGTCTGGCCGCAGGCATGGTCAATGCCATTGCCGGTGGCGGAACTCTTGTCAGCTTTCCTGCTCTGGTCTGGCTGGGAGTACCACCGATCATGGCCAATGCCACGGCGACGCTGACCGCCTTGCCCGGCTATGTCGGTAGTGCTTGGGCCTACAGACAGGATATATCCGCCGAGGGAAGCCTCGGGCTTCGGAGCATCATTTTGACCGCCGCGCTCGGCGGCCTGGCCGGTGCGGGGCTACTTTTGATCACGCCGGGCGACGCCTTTGTCGGAATCGTACCTTGGCTCCTGCTCACGGCCACTCTGCTCTTTGCTGCCGGTCCGGGTCTCTTAAGGCTGGTTCGCGCGAGGGGACTGCAGATCGGACCAGGTCTCTCGGCTTTCACGGTCTTCCTCGTTGCTGGCTACGGTGGCTATTTCAATGGTGGTCTTGGCATCATGCTACTGGCGGTGTTCAGCCTGATCGGCTTCCAGAACCTGCACGGAATGAACGGCCTGAAAAACCTGCTGTCTGCCGTGCTCTCCTTGGTGTCGGTCACGACCTATGCGAGCGCTGGCCTGATCGCTTGGGACTCTGCGGCGATCCTGGCGATCTCGACAACAGTTGGCGGATACATCGGCGCCCGCCAGGCGCGGCGAATTCAAAATACCGACTATCTCCGGGCTATAATCGTCGGCATTGGCGTATCAATGACGCTGGTGTTCTTCGCACTCTGACTGTCAGGGTAATGCTGAGACCCTACATTCCAGGCGCATTCCGTCGGATAGAAAACCCGTCGTCATCTGACTATCTGACGGCATCAGGTGGACGGGCATCAGATACCAGCCGGGGAACCCGACAGCGATGAGTCGCGCCCCCTACAAACGCCCTTCCCGCCTCTCGCGGTCTCTCGACGAGACTACGCTTGCCACGATTGGCCAGGCCGTTTCGCCTGTCTACCAGTTGCCGGGATAAGGCAGTCCCTTCTTGCCACGATCAAGAGGTCGAGACCACAGCTCTTCAAGTCGGCCCACGCCCCAGCGCGCGTGATCTCTCCCGGTAAACGACGTAGAGGCCCGAGGCGAGGATGACTGCAATCCCCAGCCAGGTCATCCCGTCCGGAAACTCCCCGAAGACCAGGTAGCCGGCGGCGGTGGCGCCGATGATCTCGAGATACTGGAACGGCGCCAGGAGACCGGCTTCGGCGTGGCGAAAGGCTTCGGCGATCAGGACATAACTTGCAGCGGCGAGGAGGCCGCTTCCCAGGATGAGGACCGAGGCCCAAGTCGAAAGGGCGCTCGGGTCCGGAGTCACAATTCCCGCTGCGTGAAGACCGGAAGAAAGCGCTACCATGCCGAGGCAGGCATAGGTTGTGGCGCCGCACTGAATGGTCAGCCTGGAGCGGGTGCGCGCGGCGCGGCGGAGGACAATCATGTTGAGCGCATAGGAGACGGCCGCGAGGAGCGGCAGCAGCGCAGCAACCTCGAACTCGGGTCCCGGCCGGATCACGATAAGCGCGCCCGCGAGCCCTGCGCCAACTGCTGCGAGGCGTCGCGGTCCGACTGTCTCGCCGAGGAGTGGACCTGCCAGCACAGTCAGGATCAAAGGCTCAACGAAAAAGACGGCGATTGCGGTGGCAATCGGCATGACCGCGAAGGCGCCGATCAGGCAGATGAGCGTGATCATCACCAGAAGACCGGACAGCGCGACAACCGGCGAGAACATGGCGCCCCTGAGACGGTTCCGCAGCACCACCGCCGCCGGCAGGAGGAAGGCCGCTTGGGCGAGAACGCGCACGGTCGCGACCTCGATCGGGTTCAGTGTCTCCGTCAGCAGCTTCGAAAACGTGTCGCCCAGTGGTAGCAGGAGCATTGCCGCGGCCATGCAGGTCATTCCTGCGAAAGATCCAGTCCACATGGTCTGCGACCTGTCGAGCAAGGCAAGAGTCATAGGACACCTCATAACTTCAGGCTCCGCACGATATGTGCGAGAGCAAGTCCGGGCGTTCAGGACATCGTTTGAAAATATCGGGGCGGGGCAGCGGACGCGCGACGCCATCGCATGCTGCCTTGCAACGCGCATATAGGGGTCTTCAAAGGACTTGTCCAATCCGGAGAGCAGGTAGCTCTCTGGCTTATTGCTCGGCAAGGCCAGTGACGTCAGGCAAGAGCGCTCAGAATGAAACCGGCTCGCGCTTCGACTTTGAGCCTTGGCAGAATGACGGATCATATCCGAGCCAGTCGAAAGCCTCGATCGGCCGATGATACTCGGCGATGCCGTCCTTCAGATCTTGCTGGCGTTCACTGTCCCTGTGGTGGATCTCTGGCCAAGGTGGAGTTAGAACACTTGGTGATGGAAGCGGGCGTGTCCCGAGAGGGAGACGGACGCCGCCCATCCGGTTGCATGTTCCAGCGCGATGGCCGCATCCAGCAGCCCGCGATCGAAGAACACCCAACCCTGCGAAGACGCGACGCGGTTGCGGTCTCCGGTCGCCATGTCGATGGCGCGCCTTGAGAAGGCTTCGAGATCGACCCAGGGAAGTGCCACACCTGCGCCGTTCAGCTCCTGCTGCACGATCTTCCTGCCGGGCTCCTCGACAGTTCCGAAGCCTCGGGAAGCGAGTTCGGCCAGCAACGTCGACTTCCCGCCCCCCCGAGCAGCCGGAAAGGACCACGTGCTGGCCGCCATGGCCGTTTGTCATCGGATTTCTATCCATGTTGTCAGCCGTTCCTCACGCCTCGATGCGCTCTGACTTGTGCGGTGCTGCGAATATCCGTGCGACCTCCGTTTCATGATCGACGGGGAGCATGGTTTCCCCGCGGGGCCTATTCAGCTCGATCTGCATGCGTGGGGTCGGGACTTTCGCCTGCCGCATCGCGCGGTCGATCAGAGATAGAAGCTCGTCCCGACAGTCGACGTCCCGTTCGAAGCGCGACAGCCAAAACCGGACCGCATAGGAATTGCCGTCGCTTCCCAGCTCCTGAACGCGGACATCCGGTGCCGGTTCGGTCTGGATCAGGCGCGCTTCTCTCACCGCCTTCAGGATCATTTCCTTGGCGGCATCCACGGAAACCTCATGCGATAGCTTCAGAGACAGCTGCGCACGATACTGCGGTTTCGGAGCGGAGTAGTTGATGATGCGTCGGCGCGCAATCTGGCTGTTCGGCAGGATCATGTAGGTCGAGTCCAAGGTCAACACCCGTGTCGTGCGCCAGCCGATCTCGATGACCTTGCCTCGTGCGACCTGCTCGATATCGACCCAGTCCCCGATCCGGTAGGGTGCCTCGACCCCCAGTGCAATGCCGGACAGCGTGTCAGCCACGACGTTGCGGATTGCGAACCCCAGCACCGCGAGTATCAAGCTCGATCCAGCAAGCGCGCCAAGGAGACCTTGTTCCAGCAAAAGCGCGGCAGAGGCAACGATGGCGGCGAAGAACAGCAGAACCGCCACGAGATCCCGAAACAGGCGCGGGTATGGGCGCTTGTGGCGTCTCCGGCGATCTGCGAACAGACTGAACAGTCGGCTACCGAGCCAGGCCGCAGCAAGGCAGCCGACAACGCCGCCAAGCAGGCGGAGAGATAGTCCGACCCGCTGCTCGACATCCTGGTCGAAGAATACCAGACCGGCGGCGACAATAAGCAGAACGGAAGGCCACACCAGCCGACGGAGAAAAGCGAGACGTCTCATTTCAGCAGCCCTGTTGCTGGTGCCGCGATGGTCGGCGAGACCGGCACTGGAGGCAGGTCACGGCAGCTCCGGCATGTCGCTCGACGGCAGAGCCATAACGACGACAGGAAATTCGGATAGTGGGGGTATTGCCCCCGAGAATGTGCCGACAGCTGGGACACCGATGGGCGGCCGCCCGGGGAAGCGATGTCTTGCAGGACGGGCAGGCAAGCGGAAGGTGACGATTCATGAGACCCTCTTTCAACGGGAAGTAAAGACGCCGAAGCGGCGATTGCCGATATCCCGGAAGGAGCGTCGTGGCTTCGTCAGCGCATCGAGCGGCTCCTTCCGGGCAGAGCATGGGCTTCGGCAGGGCCCAGGGAATGTCCGTTCATTGTGCCTCCAGACCTTCGGGGGCATCCTGGGACGCGACGTGGAGCACGGTCAGAACCCGCCGCTTTCCATCCCTGGTATCCCAGTGGAGCGATGCGCCCTCTGCCAGTCCGATCAGGGCAACCCCGATCGGTGTCAGGATCGAGATCCGCCCGCGTGCGATGTCGGCGTCCTCTGGATAGACGGGCGTTACCGTCTTTTCCTGGCCGGTCGACTCATCCCGATAGGTGACCGCGCGACCGATGGCCACGACGTTCTGCGGGAGTTTCGCCGCCGGAACGATACGGGCCCGGCCGATTTCGCCGAGCAGCCGGTCGGCAAGGTCCGGGTTGCGCTGGATCGCGCCCTCCGCAAGTGCCTCGAGCCTTTCTAGGCAGTCCGCACCTATGACGACCCTAGGCCGCCGGCCGGTGCCGCGTGACGTAGAGAGTTGTTTGTTCATCGTAGTTTCCTTTCCACCAACTGGTGGTGTGAGTGAACTATAGGTGGCCATGGTCCCTGATCCGCCATGATATGTCTCCCGGAGCGTTAAAGCCCGCGTTCTCAGATGCAAGGATGTGAGAAAGCCCCGGGTGGTCGAAGACGCGCTTATGCGCAGACCGCCCGGGGACCCGGGCGGTTCAGAAGCAGAAACCGAAAAAGGTTTTCGTGCGTGACCATGTGGAGACCTTAGTCTTTGGGCGCACCCTGTCAATCTTCGAGACCGGGGGGGGGGTGGAACGGACAAGGATGCACAGATCCCGCAAAGGTGAAGAAGGCGAATTATTGACGAAATCCACGAGGCGGACTTCGACGTCAGGGGGTCACCGACTACGCACCTCGAAGTTTGAGTCACTTCGAGTTTCCTGCATCCGCCGGCGGTGTGGCAGCGGGATGATGTTTGTCGATGTCGTGCGACCACCATCGTCTTCCCACCGCGCCAGGCATTTGGCGCCAGGCTCAGCGACCGACCTCTCCATGTCACTTGGCCGGAAAAGCTCCGGAAACAGCTCTTCGAAATCGGCCTTGCAAATCATCATTTTATCACTCCTTTTCATCTTTGAATAGAGAGCCACTACACGGCGAAGGCTGCGCACCACGGTAACCGTGGTGCGGGTTCTCGAGAATTGGCCCGGCTATGCCGCTCGGCCGCCGCGCCACCGCACATCGACCTGCACATCCGGAGAAACTGGACGCATGCTCAGTTCACGATCTGTGAGACCATTGACGACGCGCGGGATATCACTGCGATCAATCCCGATGTCGCGCAGCAGGCGATCGTCCATGCCTCGAAGAGTTTCGATCATCTTCCGGCGTTGCCATTGGAGAAATGTGGTCCGGAGCCAACGTCGAAATGCTCCGGGCTTGCAGTTGCGCGGATGGGCCGCTCGAGGGGGTGGGAAGTGATGGGTATTGGATTTGAAGACGTGGGGGTGCATGTCATGCTCCATGACGAAGAAACTGAACCAAGACGCACGCACCACGTCAGCCGGGCGACCCGCACAGGCGTGATCTTCCGGCCAGATTGGCGCGTTTGCCACTTCGACTGATCTGTAAGAGATCGAGAGGACCCCGAGGCGCGGACCGGCAAGCGGCCTGATCCCGCCCGGGGCTACCGGCGGTTCAGTGTGTTTCCTGCGTTGAGCAGGAACCTCGTATGAAGACGGAACACGGTCATGACTGAGATATCGGCATTGCGCGTGTGTTTATCAAGAGGAAGACGCAGTCTGCGACTTTCTGGCACTGACGCCATCAGAGGTAGACGAGGCCGAAGGATGATGCCCCGCCAAAGGAGATCGCGGACCTCGGTTCGATTGTCGCGCAGCAGTGAGAACCAACTCTCATAGTGGTGCCACTTCGCCGCACCGCGGCCATGACGGTTGACAGAATCCATTTGTTGCATAGCCTATATGCATGGTTACGAACGAAAGCCACTTCCGGTTTCTGCTTTTGAACCGCCCCCCTGCCCTGGCGGCGAGAGCGTAACCGCGTTCACGGCCACCCGGGGATTTCTCGAACATTTTGATAGAGACATCGGGTCTGCCGAGATCAGCCCCTGGGGGATAATCATGACCAACGCACAACATGTGCGGGTGCCGAATAGCTTTGCTTACGACACCACGCCAGAAAAGCACCTCAACGACGCCGAGTTTTTCCTTCGGCCTTCTGACCGCGCCGACATCGAGTGGCTACTTTCCCGAGATGACCCCGCGGCACAGAAAATGCCGCGTCTTGTAGAAGGGATCCTGCGCTACAAGATACGAAAGGCAGGGAAAGCGGTTGGCAAAGGCATCGACCAGATCGCATTGCCCATGAAACGCATTACATATGCTGAAAGCAATGGCCCTGTACAGAAGGGCATTCTGACAATGAGCATAGTAGGACGGTCGGGCCGCATTCCGGTGGGATCACTGCTCGGCGCAACACTCCTGGGCATGTCAAGACACCAGAAGGAGCCCCTGAAGAAAGAAGACGGCAGTACTGTCATTGTCCGCGTTAAGAAGATCGAATCCGTGGAACCGGCCTGACGCGTCGAGTAGCGGTCCGATCTTCGGTAAGGAACCGCACGTAGCGTGCAGTCTCAGTTGACGTGCGCCAACATGGCGTCATGACGCCGCGTCAGACAGGTTCCGGTGCGGGGAGGGCAACATCGGCAAGGGTCGAGCGGTTGAGGTTCTCGATGAAGGCCATCTCGGCCACCCGAAGTCGGGTTTTCAGGCGACAGCATCCGTTGATCGTGCAATCCCCGCCGTTCGGCTGAAAGCACTCGACAAGGGCTTGGCCCTCTTCCAACACTCGCACCACGTCTCCCAACCGGATTTCCTCGGGGGCTTGGGCCAGGGTGGCACCGCCACCGCCTCCACGGCGTGTCTGCACCAGCCCGGCCCGGCCGAGTTTCTGCATGATCTTGATGAGATGGTTGCGGGAAAGCTGAAATTCCTCGGCGAGATCAGCCGTGGAAAAAGCCCGGTCCGGCGCGCTGGCGAGGCGCATCAGCATGCGGAGTCCGTAGTCGGTGAAGGAGGTAAGGCGCATCTGCCATCCATGAAGTGGTATTTACAGTGCCTATTATGGCGCTTATCCAGAGAAGTGAACAGTCCCGGCGCAGAGAGGCAGCTCCTGCCGCGAGAATGACTACACCTGAAGTTTGGAGTTCGGACATGGGCAATGGGTCCAACAGCTTCAAGAGTGAGGGGAACTTTGCCTCCCCGCCCTGCATGGCGGCAGAGATCGATCCTGGGTACTTTGATCCCTTGGCCGTGGATCCCGAACAAGCGCGCGACGTGGCCCGGTGGCGCACGGCGGAACGCAAGCGGCTTCGCGAGGCGCGTCGGACACTTTCCTCGTCCCAGAGGACAATCGCCAGGGCAGCGCTGATGACAGGACTGGAGAGATTGCTTGCAGGGCACCCTGCAGGGACGGGCGACGGGGTTGTCGCATTCTATTGGCCGATCAAGGATGAGCCGGACCTGCGACCTTTGATGGTCGAGATGCAGGCGTCTGGCCGCAGCATCGCTCTGCCTCTGGTGGAGACGCGTGCGGCGCCCTTGGTGTTCCGCCTGTGGACTTCGGAGACCCGGATGGAGCGCGGACACTGGAACATTCCCGTGCCGCCACGGGACGCTCCGGAGGTGATGCCGGACGTCGTTCTCGCACCTCTCATGGGATGGGACAGCGAAGGCTATCGCCTTGGCTATGGTGGAGGGTATTTCGATCGAACCCTGGCGGCGCTGTCGCCGCGACCCTTCAGCATCGGCGTCGGCATTGCCGCCGCCCAGCTGCCCACGATCTTTCCGCAACCCCACGATATTCCGATGGATGTCATCCTCACCGAGCGTGGGGCCGAGGTTGGAGGCTGACGATGGACAGGGACCAGATTGCGCGCAAATTGTTCGAAGGCATGCCCGATGCGCTGGTGGTCGCGGACCGCGAAGGCATCATCCGCGTCTGGAACGGGGGCGCGAAGCGGATATTCGGCTTTGCAGAGGGGGAGGCGCTTGGCCAGTCATTGGACATCATCACGCCGGAGCGACTGCGTGAGCGACACTGGATCGGCTACGAGGCCACCATGCGGACCGGCCAAACCAAGTATGGCGAAGGCGATCTTCTGTCAGTTCCTGCAATCCGGAAGGACGGAGCGCAAATCTCGATCCAGTTCTCCATTGTCCCGTTGCGCGGCGAGGACGGTGACTTGCAGGCGGTCGCGGCGATCATGCGCGACGTCACCGAGGACTTCGAAGAGCGCAAAAGGTTGCGGCGCGCGCTTCGCGGCTGAGGGAACCGTCGAGGCTGTCAGGCACTGGATTCGGCCAGCGTAACCGGGACGGCGTACGCCGAACTGGACTTTCCGGGTGGGACCGATCATGGCGATAGAGCCGCAAGAACCCGTCGTGGTGCGTTTCGTTTACGAGGATCACCGGATTTGTCCAGCAGTTCATTCACACGTGTAGACAAACTCTTGTCCTCGATGGGATATGGTGCCCGCAAGGACATCGCGCGGCTGGCGCGGGCTGGCGGCGTTGTCTTCGATCAGGCTGAGATCCTGAACGCCTCCGTTCGAATCCCTGTCAGCGCGGACCTGCCTCGCCGCATGACGGTTGCGGGCAGGCCGCTTGATCCGCTTTCTGGCTTGGTCGTCATGATGAACAAACCCTTGGGCGTGACCTGTTCGCACAAGGAGGCAGGCGAACTCGTCTATGACAGGCTGCCTGCGCGCTGGCGACGCCGCAATCCCGCCATTTCAACCATCGGGCGTTTGGACAAACAGACCACCGGCCTTTTGCTTCTGACGGACGACGGTGACCTTCTGCATCGTATCAGCAGCCCCAGAAGTCGGCTCAGAAAAACCTACCGCGCCACGCTTGCCCGTCCACTCGACGGCACGGAAACCGCACTGTTTGCGTCTGGTAGACTCACGCTCAGAGGCGATGACAAACCTCTGGCACCGGCAGTGTTGGAGATAATCTCGGAAACCGAAGCCCTGATCACCGTGACCGAGGGCCGATACCACCAAGTTCGCCGCATGTTCGCTGCCACCGGCAATTTCGTCGAAGCTCTGCGAAGTGAACGCTTGGCGATCTCTGCCTGCACGATACGCTGGCCCCCGGTCGATGGAAGCTCCTGAGCAAGGAAGAGATCGCCCTCGTCTTTCGATGACCGAGGGCATCGGCTCAGATCACACCCAGCATCCGCATGGCTTTCGCAACCCGCTCGAAACCGGCGATATTCGCGCCCAGGACGTAGTCACCGGGTGCGCCATATTCATCGGCAGTTTCAGCGCATCTGTCGTGAATGCTCTTCATGATTTGAGCCAACCGCTGTTCGGTCTGCTCAAAGCTCCATCGGTCACGGCTGGCGTTCTGCTGCATTTC
>CAXQAV010000449.1:0-4170 GCA_964221795.1 Luminiphilus sp.
GGTTGCCGGCCAGCCGGTTGCAGGACCGGAACCCAGACCGATACACCAAGGCGTGGCGCCATCAGCGATGATCTGCTCGGAGAGCGCGATCAGGTCTTCCATGGTCTCTGGAACGTCGTAGCCTGCATCCTCGAAGTTTTCAGGCACGTACCAGACCAGCGACTTGACGTTCACGTTGTAGAAGAAGCCGTAGAACTGGTCGTCGCCGTTGGCGTCGGCGTAGGTGCCCAGGTCAACCCAGGACGAACCGGCGGCGTAGTTCTCACCAACCCAAGCTGCCATGTCGTCGCCCAGAGGGGACAGCAGGCCATTGGATGCCATGTTCGCAGCCAGACCTGGCTGTGGGAAGACGGCGATGTTTGGCGGGCTGCCTGCTTCGGCGTCGATCACGATCTGCTGCTCGAAGCCGTCTGAACCTGTGTAGGTCACGTTGGCACCAGTCGCGTCGGTGAAATAGGCGATTGCCGAGCGGAAGATGTCATCTTCAGGGCTCAGCCATGGGCCGAAGATGGTGACGTCCTGACCGGACAGGTCTGGCGCGTTTGCTGCCCACTCCGCATAAGCGTCCCAGCTGAAGTTCCCTTCGCCCGGCGTAAACACGAGATGCCCACCGGCGTTCACAGAACCCGCCGTCAGAGCAACCGCTGCCGCGCTGGCATACAGTTTCATTTTCATAAAGTTTCCTCCCAAGTGCGCCAAATAGCGCGTCACTTCTGTTACCCAGATGCGCGTTGCATCAAAGAGCGCACGGAATCAATTCCAAAGCGCTTTGGATAAACTTACATTCCGGCAAATGTTAGCGCCTGTCAATCGTCCTTTCCCTAAGGCAAGAATCGCTTGGTTTTTCTCCAAAACATGATACTGAAACGATTACGTCATGCCGGTCTGAGATATCTCGAGCTGCATCAATCAGAATTTAAAGCGCTTTGGACTACTTCTCACAGCTATGAACCTCAAAGATCTCTCCAAAAATCTGGGGCTTAGCCAGACAACGGTCAGCAGGGCGCTCAACGGCTATCCTGAGGTCAGCGAAGCAACCCGCAAGCGTGTCGAAGCTGCCGCCAGAGCCCACAACTACCGCCCTAGCCACCGCGCCAAAGGATTGGCGACAGGTCGGGCGCTTGCCATCGGCCATGTGATCCCCGTGTCAAACCGCCACGAGATGGTCAACCCGATCTTTGGCGATTTCATCGCCGGCGCAGGAGAGACCTATGCCCGGCGCGGCTACGAGATGCTTTTGTCAGTTGTGGCCGACGCGGACGAATTGAAGGTCTACGAAAGCCTCTGGGCCCGTCGCGCCGTCGATGGAGTTGTCCTGCACAGCCCGCGCATGAACGACCCCCGCATCCCGTTCCTTAGCGAGCTGGGCATGCCCTTTTGCGTTCATGGCCGTGCATCCGGTTGCGATGTCAAATACACGTGGCTCGACGTCAACAACCGCCGCGCTTTTGCTCGGGCGACAGCCCTTCTGGTCGATCTGGGTCACCGCCGCATTGCCCTGATCAACGGGCTTGAGGAGATGGACTTTGCCCATCGCCGTCGCGCGGGCTACGAGGCGACCCTGATCGAGAACGACATCCCCGTTGATCCGGCTCTGATGGCGAGCTGCGAGATGACCGAAGTGAACGGTTATGAGAAGACAAAGGCGATGCTGGGGCTCGATAACCCGCCGACGGCCGTGGTCTGTTCGTCCATGATCAGCGCCCTCGGTGCCCGCCGCGCGATCGAGGAACGCGGGTTTGTCATCGGCAAGGACGTCTCGATTGTCACCCATGACGACGCCCTGTCCTATCTGCAGAACGGTGGCGACGTGCCGATCTTTACCGCCACGCGCTCGTCCGTGCGTGATGCGGGACGCAGGTTGGCCGACATGCTGCTTGATCAGGTCGTAGCACCTGAGCAGCCACCCCAAAACGAGTTGCTCGAGGCAGAGCTGATGGTCGGCAGCTCGACCGGCCCTGCCCCACGAAAGGAATAGACATGGATTTCAAACGCGTAGACTTTCCCGAAGGGTTCATTTTCGGGGCGGCGACTGCCGCATACCAGATCGAAGGTCACAGCTTCGGCGGTGCAGGCCCGACACACTGGGATACTTTCGCCGCCGGTCCGGGCAACGTCGTACGGGCCGAGGATGGGGCGATTGCCTGTGACCACTACCACCGCTACGGCGAAGACCTCGACCTGTTGAAAGACGGCCACTTCGACGCCTACCGGTTCTCGACCTCATGGGCGCGCGTGATGCCCGATGGGCGCACGATCAATCCCGAGGGGCTCGATTATTACGACCGGCTGGTCGATGCGATGCTGGAACGCGGCCTCAAGCCATTCCAGACGCTTTATCACTGGGAACTGCCTTCGGCGCTGGCCGACAAGGGCGGATGGATGAACCGCGATACCTGCGAGGCGTTCGGCGATTTCACTGATGTCATCACCGACCGCATCAGCGACCGCGTCGCAGCGATTGCGACCATCAACGAACCCTGGTGTGTCTCCTATCTGTCGCATTTCCTTGGCCACCATGCGCCAGGATTGCGCGACATCCGTGCTGCCGCGCGCGCGATGCACCACATCAACCTTGCCCATGGCATTGGTATGTCCCGCCTGCGCGCGAAGGGGATGAAGAATTGCGGTGTGGTTCTCAATTTCGCCCACACCGAAGCGAAAGACGACAGCCCTGCAGCACAACAGGCCGCCGCCGTGGGCGACGCCATCGCCAACCGCTGGTTTATCGAGGCAATCGCCAAAGGAAGCTACCCCGAAGAAGCACTCGAAGGCTTGGCCCCGCATATGCCTGCAAGCTGGCAGGATGATATGGCCGAAATCAGCCAGCCGATCGATTTTCTTGGTGTGAACTACTACACCCGCAACATGGTACAGGCTGACCCTGACACTGTTTGGCCGTATGTCGCTGCCGAAGAGGGTCCGGGCGAGAAAACCCAGATGGGGTGGGAGATCTTCCCAAAGGGCTTGCATGCGACGCTCACACGTATGGCGCGTGACTATGTCGGCGATATGCCGATCTATGTCACCGAGAACGGCATGGCGTGGGACGATCATCTCGAGAATGGCGCCGTCTACGATCCGGTCCGCCTGAAATTCGTTTCAGATCATATGCTTGCGGTCAAAGACGCCATTGCCGACGGCGCAAACGTCAAAGGCTTTTTCTACTGGTCGCTGCTCGACAACTACGAATGGGCTTTTGGCTATGAAAAGCGGTTTGGCATGATCCATGTGGATTTTGAGACCTTGAAGCGCACACCGAAAGCATCCTATCAGGCGCTCAAAACAGCGAGTGCACGCTAGGACAGATCAATGGCTCATCCGAAAAACACCTATTCGCTCGTTGCCGATATCGGCGGTACTAACACCCGCGTGGCCCTGACCGAGGGCCGCAAGGTGCTGGACAACACGATCCGTCGCTATGCAAACGCAGAGTTTCCAGGGCTCGAGTCCGTCCTGACCCGCTATATCGCGGACGAAGGCGGTGTTGATCCGATTGCGGCCTGTATCGCAGTCGCCGGACCGGTGCGCGAGGGGCGCGCCACCATGACAAACCTTGACTGGACGATGGACAAGGAAACCCTGTCCCGTGCCACCAAGGCTGAAACCGTTGCGATCCTGAACGACCTGCAGGCACAGGGCCATGCGCTGGGGCATATCGATCCTGCGAATATCCGCACGATCCTGACAGGACCGGAAGACCGTGCCTCGGCTGCCAAACTGGTGGTTGGTGTCGGCACCGGTTTCAATGCAGCACCGGTTTATGATCTAGAACATGGGCGCATCGTGACACCTTCGGAAAGCGGCCATGCAAACCTGCCGATCCGGAACGAGCTTGAACTGCGGCTTTGCAACTATGTCTCGACGGCGCATGGTTTTCCTGCCGTCGAAGACGTACTCTCCGGCCGCGGCCTTGAGCGTGTGTATGCTTTTCTCGGCCAAGAGGCTGGTGATCCCAAAGAACTGGCGGCCAAGGATATCATGTCAGCTTGTATGGATGGCAGCGACACACGCGCCGTCGATGCGGCGCGGCTGTTTACGCGGGTTTTGGGGACGGTCTGCGGCAACCTAGCACTGATCCAGTTGCCCGTCGGCGGGGTCTCCCTCGCCGGTGGGGTCGCGCGCGCCTTTGCTCCACATCTGACCAACTTCGGCTTTGGCGATGCCTTC
>CAXQAV010000450.1:0-7731 GCA_964221795.1 Luminiphilus sp.
GCGATCTTTACCTTCAAAGACATCGCCCCCCGCGTCAAACCAACCGATATTCCCAACTGCATCCGCTCTGTCGATAACGAGGTGCTTGTCACCGCCCTTGCTGCGGCCCTTGCGGGCGAGGCTGAATTCGTCACATCGGCCGAATTCATTCTCAAAAGCCTGTCGCAACGGATGGCAGGGCAACTGCGCGAAGATTCGGCAGAGCGCGGCCGAATCAAAAAGGATGACGCCGAGGCCGCAATGGCCGAGGTCACCAGAGCCATCCGCGAAATGGCGGAATCAGGTGTCATCGTCCTGATCGACCCCGACACCAGCGAAGATGAGGACGCCGGCGCCGGCTGATCCGACCCTCAGAATGTGATTCACCCCACCGGCAACTTGCGGTATCCTCTGCCCATGACAGAGAAAACGCAGCAATTCACCGGTCGCCGCTGGCACGACATGGGTGGCACCCTGGCAGGCCCCGTCCCGAAAGACGAACACGACTTCGCCCTCTGGGAAAAACGTGTCGACGCGCTCTTGGTGATTGCCTCTTCCAAGGGACACTTCACCGTGGACGGGTTGCGCCGCATCCTCGAAGACATGGGCGAAGAGGCGTTCGAGACCATGTCCTATTACGAACGCTGGATCGCCTCGGTGAACCAGAACCTGATCGAGGCTGACGTCTACACCACAGCAGAACTGGCCACGAAAATGTCCGAGGTTGCTGCCCGCGGTGCCACCTACGGGGAGGCCGCAAGTGAGTGATCATCAGTATATGCGCGTGAGTGCCCATATGCCGCCCGGCCATGTGCGCACGCCCGCCTACCTGCGCGGCAAGACCGGTTGGGTCGAGCGGACACTCGGCCCCTTCCCGAATCCCGAACAGCTTGCCTACCGCCACGCGGGCGACCGTCTGCCGCTAATGCGGGTCCGTTTCACCATGGCAGAGGTCTGGGGCGATGAGGCCGAAAACCCCGCTGATACGCTGGATGCCGAAATCTATGCCCATTGGCTCGAACCGGCGGAGGGTCCTCATGCCGCATGATCATCAAGACCACCGGTCGCCCTCCGGTCACCCCTACCGCCCCGATGATGACCACCCTCTGACCTACTGGCAGCAGATGGAAATCGCCGTGCGCGAGTTGCTGATCGAAAAAGGCGTGACCACCGCCGCCGAAATCAATGCGCAGATCGACGCGATGGATGCCCGCTCACCCGCCGATGGCGCAAAGGTCGTCGCCCGTGCATGGACCGACCCCGCTTTCCGTGAGGCCCTGCTTGAGGACGCCTCTGCCGCAACCCGCGAGATGGGCTTCGACATCGGCCCCATGCGCCTGATCGCGCTCGAAAATACCGCAGAGGTCCATAATGTCGTCGTCTGCACGCTGTGTTCCTGCTACCCGCGCAACCTGCTCGGACTGCCGCCGGACTGGTACAAATCCCGCGCCTACCGTTCGCGCACCGTCAAGGAGCCGCGCAAGGTGCTCTCGGAGTTCGGCCTGGAGCTGCCGGACACGACCACGATCCGCGTGCACGACAGCACCGCCGACATGCGCTATGTGGTGATCCCACGCCGCCCCGAGGGGACTGACGCGATGACCCAGGATGAACTCGCCGCGCTTGTCACCCGCGACAGCATGATCGGCACCGGTATCGCGAAAGCGCCCTGAACTCTTGGCCGGAAGCGCATCCAAAGCACTCGATTGGCTCACTGACCGTGCCCTGCGTACGGTCATCGCGACGCTATTGCGCCGTCCCTATGCCAAACGCGTGCCCGCACTTGGCACTTTCACCGCCAAAGTTATCGGTCCGCTGTCGGGCTATACCGAACGCGCGGATGCAAACCTGGCGATGATCTATCCCGACATGCCCGAGCCCGCACGCCGCAAGATGGCCTCTGCGGTGGTCGAGAATTTCGGCCGCAGTTTCATGGAATTCCAATGCTACCGCGAGTTCACCGCCTATGCAGCGGCGATTCCGCCGACTGGCGAGGGACTGGCGCATCTGGAAGAGGCCGCCGCCCAAGGCCGCCCCGTGATCTTTGCCGGTGCACATTTCGGTAACCCCGAGGCGCCCCGCCATGCCCTCACCGCTATGGGCTACCAGATCGGCAGCCTCTATCGCCCGATGAGCAATCCCTATTTCAACGAACTCTATGTCGGAGCACTGGAGTCCCTTGGCGCGCCCTGTTTCCGTCAGGGGCGGCAGGGCACCATGGCCTTTGTCCGCCACCTCAAACGCGGAGGCATGGCAGCACTCTATTTCGACGTGGCGGCGAGTGAGACGTGGCTGCCTTTTCTGGGCAGGCCCGCGAAAACCGCGCTTTCGCTTGGCGAGATCGCCTTGCGCACCGATGCGCTGGTGATCCCCTACTTTGGGATCCGGCAGCCCGACGGTCTGTCATTCCAGATCGAGGTCGAGGCACCAATCCCCCACAGCACACCGGAAGAGATGCTCAAGGAGCTTAACACAAGGCTCGAAGCGCAGATCGCCCGCAATCCCGCGCAATGGTTCTGGGTGCATCGTCGCTGGAAAGGGAAACCACCGGCCTAGCGCAGTTGCGCGGCCCCGAGGATCGGGCCATGGCCCGTCTGCTGGACGAGAACAGCAATGGCATCGTCACCGCTGACGTTGACCAACAGGTTCAACGGTGCACGCCCGTCCCAGCGCGCGACCACATCCCAGGCGGTCACAATATTGGAATAGGTGATCGTGCGCCCTGCGTTCTCTCCACGACGGATATCAACCGTCGCCTGCGGCAGAAAGCGCACCAATTGCACCGCATAGTCTCCGTATGGCCCCGCATTCGCACGGATCGAGACCTGATCGCCTGACCGGGACAAGGCAACATCAAAGCTGTTGCCGCGCGCCAGATGCGCCTGCAGCGCGTCCATGACCTGCATGGCGCGCGATCCTACAACATGATCCTGTCCGTCAAAGACCATCTGAGGCGTGTAAACCGTGGTGGCATGGGCAGCGCGCGCATAGGCGTGTTGGCGCTGGGTGTTCTCGGGGCGACCAAAGCTGTCCTTCCAGCCGATGTAGTCCCAGTAATCCACATGCAGCGCCAAAGCGATCACATCCTCCCGCGTCGCAAGATCACGCAGCATCGCATCTGCCGGCGGACAGGACGAACAGCCCTGCGAGGTGTAGAGCTCGACCACGACGGGCCCGTTTTCGGCAGAGGCTACCTGTGCCTGCACCAATCCGAGAAACGTAAGTACTGCGAGAAATGCGCGCATGTCGGGCCTTTGACTGATACTTTCCTATCCGGTCTAGATACATTGGCATGAAATGACCAATCAACCAATTGCGAGTGGCCCGTTAGCAGTGTTTCATATGCTTTTGAGAGTTGATCTCAATTGTGTGCAATAGTATACAGCGCGCGAAACCGCCAGATTCGTGAGGGCCCGCGTGCCTCGACCGGCCCGCCCGCCCCGCACAGCAGATAGCCAAGAAAGGGAACATCATGCCTATTACCGTCGGCAAAGATACCGCCAAGACCCGCAAGACCCTCAAGGTCGGCGATCAGTCCGTTGCCTATTACTCGATCCCAGCCGCCGAAGCTGCCGGTCTGGGTGATTTTTCGAAACTGCCCGCCGCGCTGAAAGTTGTTCTCGAGAACCTCCTGCGCTTCGAGGACGGCGGTTTCTCGGTCTCGGTCGACGATATCAAGGCTTTCTCGGAATGGGCTGACAAAGGCGGCAAGAACCCCCGTGAAATCGCCTATCGCCCTGCCCGCGTGCTCATGCAGGACTTCACCGGCGTGCCTGCCGTGGTCGATCTTGCCGCCATGCGCGACGGCATCGTAGCACTGGGTGGCGACGCCCAGCAGATCAACCCGCTCAACCCTGTTGATCTGGTCATCGACCACTCGGTCATGATCGACGAATTCGGCAACCCCCGCGCTTTCCAGATGAACGTGGACCGCGAATACGAGCGCAACATGGAGCGCTACCAGTTTCTCAAGTGGGGTCAGGGCGCCTTCAACAACTTCCGCGTTGTGCCGCCAGGCACCGGCATCTGCCACCAGGTGAACCTCGAGTATCTGGCGCAGACCGTCTGGACCGACAAAGACCAGAACGGCGAAGAAGTCGCCTACCCTGACACGCTGGTCGGCACAGACAGCCACACGACCATGGTCAACGGTCTGGCCGTCCTCGGCTGGGGCGTCGGCGGAATCGAGGCCGAAGCCGCGATGCTCGGCCAGCCGGTTTCGATGCTGATCCCCGAAGTTGTGGGCTTTGAGCTGACCGGCGACCTCGTCGAAGGCACCACCGGGACTGACCTTGTGCTCAAGGTGGTAGAGATGCTGCGCAAACTGGGTGTGGTCGGCAAGTTTGTCGAATTCTACGGCGAAGGTCTGGACCGTCTCCCACTGGCCGACCGCGCGACCATTGCCAACATGGCACCGGAATACGGCGCGACCTGCGGCTTCTTCCCGATCGACGGCGAGGCCCTGCGCTACCTGCGCAACACCGGCCGCGACGAGGCCCGCATCGCACTGGTCGAAGCCTATGCCAAGGAAAACGGTTTCTGGCGCGATGAGAACTACGCACCGGTCTACACAGAAACGCTGCACCTCGACATGGGCACCATCGTGCCTGCGATCTCGGGTCCGAAGCGTCCACAGGACTACACCCCGCTTGATCGTGCGGCCAAGTCGTTCCTTGACGTGGTTAACGAATACCGCGGCGTTGACAGCACCCCTGCTGCGGATGACATGGCGGCAGAAGGTCCGGCACCAACCGAAGCCCCCGACCCGCGCAAGAGCCAGCCTGTCAAAGGCGAGGACTACGAACTGCGTGACGGCTCTGTCGTGATTGCCTCGATCACCTCCTGCACCAACACATCGAACCCCTATGTGATGATCGGTGCCGGTCTGGTGGCCCGCAAAGCGCGCGCATTGGGTCTGAATCGTAAGCCTTGGGTCAAGACATCGCTCGCCCCCGGGTCGCAGGTTGTATCCGAGTACCTTGAGGCTGCTGGCCTGCAGGAAGACCTCGACGCCATCGGCTTCAACCTTGTAGGCTACGGCTGCACGACCTGTATCGGCAACTCCGGCCCGATCCAGAAAGAATTGTCTGAAGCCATCGCCGAGGGCGACCTGATTGCGACCTCCGTGCTCTCGGGCAACCGCAACTTCGAAGGCCGTATTTCGCCTGACGTCCGCGCCAACTATCTGGCCTCGCCGCCGCTGGTTGTCGCCTATGCGCTGGCCGGTGACATGAACATCGACCTGATCAACGATCCTCTCGGTCAGGACAAGGACGGCAATGACGTCTACCTCAAGGATATCTGGCCGACCAACCAGGACATCAACGAGCTGGTCGAGCAGACCGTGACCCGCGAAGCCTTCCAGAAGAAATATGCTGATGTCTTCAAAGGTGACGAAAAGTGGCAGGCGGTCGAAACCTCTACAGGCGAAACCTACGACTGGCCAGCCACATCGACCTACGTCCAGAACCCGCCCTACTTCCGTGGCATGGGCAAGGAAGCGGGCGCGATCAAAGACGTCATCAACGCCAAGGTTCTCGCCGTATTGGGCGACATGGTCACCACCGACCACATCTCGCCTGCCGGTTCCTTCAAGGACACCACGCCTGCGGGCCAGTACCTGCTGGAACGTCAGGTGCCTGTGCGCGAATTCAACTCTTACGGCTCGCGTCGCGGCAACCACGAAGTGATGATGCGCGGCACCTTCGCCAACATCCGCATCAAGAACGAGATGCTGGAAGGTGTTGAAGGCGGCTACACAAAAGGCCCCGATGGCAAACAGACGTCGATCTTCGAGGCATCCATGGCGCATCAGGCCAACGGCACGCATCTGGTCGTCTTCGGTGGTGAACAGTACGGCGCAGGTTCGTCCCGCGACTGGGCGGCCAAGGGCACAGCACTTCTGGGCGTCAAGGCTGTGATTGCGGAGAACTTCGAGCGCATCCACCGTTCCAACCTCGTCGGCATGGGCGTGATCCCGTTCGAGTTCACCGGCGGCGATACCCGCAAGACGCTGGGCCTGACCGGTGAAGAAACCGTCACCATCGAAGGTCTGGAATCGGTGAAGCCTCTGCAGGAAGTCACCGCCAAGATCGAGATGGGCGATGGTTCGGTCAAAGAGATCACTCTCAAGTGCCGCATCGATACCGCGGTCGAGATCGAATACATCCAGAACGGCGGCGTTCTGCACTACGTGCTGCGCAACCTCGCCAAGGCCGCCTAAGGCGCCAAAGCCAGAAAACACGAAAGCCCGGGTCTCGCACCCGGGCTTTTTGTTTGTGGCCCCAAATCCTTTGAAGGATTTGGCCAAAAGTCTTCAAAGACTTTTGCTATTCCATCGCCTCTGCAAGTTCCGGCAGGAACCTCTGCTCATAGTCCGATCCCACCAGCGGCCCGACGAACCGGAACAGGACAGTGCCATCCCCATCGACGATAAAAGTCTCCGGCGGTGCGGTCACACCCCAGTCAATCGCCACCCTGCCCCTCAGATCAAAGCCTGTGGCAAAGAACGGGTCGTCATAGTCGGTCAGATACTGTGACGCCTGATCCTGCTGGTCGCGAAAATTGACGCCCGCGATCCGGTAGCCCTGCGCCTCGAGATCCAGCAGGTTCGGATGCTCGGCACGGCATGGCGGGCACCAGCTGGCCCAGAAGTTGACGATGGTCACATCACCGCTGCGCAGGTCCGCGTCGGTCAGTTGTGTGGTCCCCTGCACCGCCTCAACCGGAACGGCCGGAGCCTGGCTGCCGACAAATGTCGAAGGCAGCTCGTCAGGATTGTCCCGCATCATGCCGCCGATCGCGAGGCCTGCGAAGGCTGCGAAGACCACGGGCGGCAGGATCAACAGGGGCGAGATTTTAGCCATTATTCTCGACCTCTTCCAAGGCAGCACGCACTTTCACATAGCGGCGCCAGCTGACCGCGATGATCGCCACCAAGAGGATGATGCTGATCGCATAGGCCGACATTACCTCGACCGCATATTGTCCCAGATCAGGCACGGCGCGCCCTCGCTTCTAGCGCGCGGATACGGCGCGCGCGGATTTCAGTACGGGTGCGCATCAGCACAAGCGCGATGAACAAAAGGACAAAGCCTGCGATACAGACGAGCAGCGGCAGCCAGAAGACGTCCGAGATATTCTCTTCCTTGTCGAGCGACAGCGACGCGCCCTGGTGCAGCCCCTGATTCCAGAACAGCACCGCATAGCGCGACAGGATCGCAAAGACCGACCCCACCATACACAGGACCGATGTGAGGTCCGCGGCAGTGTCAGGGTCCTCGATCGCTTCCCAGAGTGCGATGTAGCCCAGATAGAACAGGAACAGGATCAGAAAGGACGTCAGGCGCGGATCCCACGCCCAATAGGTCCCCCACATCGGCTGCCCCCAGATGCCACCGGTGAAAAGCGCGATCAGGGTGAACACAACCCCCACCGGAGCCGCAGCGCGCGCGGCAAGCGCCGAGACATGATGCCGCCGCACGACCCAGATCAGCGAGGCAACCAGCATCATGATCCATGCGTTAATCGCCATCAGCGCCGAGGGCACATGCAGGTATATGATCTTGACGGTCGAGCCCTGCCGGAAATCGTCCGGCGTAAAAAAGAAACCCCAGACAAGTCCCACCAAAAGGCAGACGCCAGCCAGCGCGAAAGTCCACGGCAGCACAGGCCGTGTCCAGCCCATGAACTTCTTCGGATTGGCATATTCCCACATTGACATGTTTGGCTATCTACCTTCCCTCATAGGCC
>CAXQAV010000451.1:0-2995 GCA_964221795.1 Luminiphilus sp.
TCGGCCGCGCGTTCGGACCGCGCGCCGATGAGTGGGCGCAGATCATGCAGCAGGTTGCTCTGCAGCCGCCGCTGGTAAATCCGCAGCAGACGGTGCGCCTCGGGCGAGGTCTGGGCCAGAACGTAGAAATTGAGCCATGCCGCGATGACCTGCGGCTGGAAGTTGGTAGAACCGAAGCTGGCGGCGACAATCGCCTCAAGCCGCGCACGGTGCCCGTTCGCTGTCGCGAGTGCGCTCCGCACCTCGGCGGCATAGACCGCCAGCGTATGACGCATGGCCGCAAGGAAGATCTGTTCCTTGCCACCGAAATAGTGATGCGCCAGTGCCGAGGACATGCCCGCGCGCTTGGCGATATTGCTGACCGTCACATCCAAGTTGCCAACGGCCCCGATTTCATCAATCGTAGCTTTTACAAGGGCTGCACGGCGGATAGGCTCCATGCCAACTTTTGGCATCTGAAATCCTTTCGGTTGACGCAGGCCAGTTAAATTGTTCTTTATTGACTCGTCAATCAAGAAAAAACTCAGGGAGATCCCAAATGAAACTCAAGTCAACTTTGTCGGTGCTGGCGCTTGTTGCAGCGGCACCTGCCTTTGCCGATTGCGAAACGGTGACCTTCTCGGATGTGGGCTGGACCGACATCACCGCGACCACGGCGGCGACCTCTGTTGTGCTGGAAGCTCTCGGCTATGAGACAGACATCAAGGTGCTGTCGGTGCCTGTGACCTACATCTCGCTTGCCGAAGGTGACGTCGATGTCTTCCTCGGCAACTGGATGCCAACGATGGAAGGCTACATTGCCCCCTACCGCGAGGCCGGCACCGTGGACACCGTGCGTGCCAACCTTGAAGGCGCGAAATACACGCTGGCCACCAACGCCGCCGGTGCCGCCCTTGGCATCGCCAACTTCGCCGATCTGGCCGCCAATGCCGATGCGCTGGACGCCAAGATCTACGGCATCGAGCCCGGCAACGACGGCAACCGCCTGATCATGGACATGATCGCGGCCGATGCCTTCGGCTTGGGCGGTGCTGACTTTGAAGTGGTCGAAAGCTCCGAGCAGGGCATGCTGGCACAGGTGGACCGTGCCACGGGTCGTGACGAGCCGATCATCTTCCTCGGCTGGGAACCGCACCCGATGAACGCCAACTTCGAGATGACCTATCTTGAGGGCGGTGACGACTGGTTCGGCCCGAACCTCGGCGGTGCAACCGTCTATACCAACACCACAGCCGGATATGTGGACGCCTGCCCGAATGTCGGCAAGCTGCTGACCAACCTCGAATTCTCGCTCGCCATGGAGAACGAGATCATGGGCGCGATCCTGAACGACGGTCAGGACCCTGACGAAGCCGCAAGTGCATGGCTCGCCGCCAACCCTGATGCCTTCATGGGCTGGCTCGACGGTGTGACCACCAAAGACGGTGGCGACGCCGTTGCGGCCGTCAAAGCCTCGCTCGGCATGTAAGACAGACAGATCAAGGCGGGGGGACCACTCCCGCCTTTTTCATCAAGTGAAGGGGGCCACATGGACTGGCTGACGGAAAACAAGATCCCTGTCGGGGACTGGGCCGAAACGGTCTTTGACTGGATGAACGATAGCCTCGGGTTCTTTTTCGACTGGCTGTCAGATGTGATGGAAGCCCTGATCGACGGCATCCTCTGGGTGCTTGAGACCCCGCATCCGGTCATCGTGATTGCCGCCTTTGCCGCCCTGACGTGGGTGCTGCAACGCAACTGGAAAACCCCGCTTTTTGTGGTTCTCGGGTTCCTCTTCATTCTCAATCAGGACTATTGGGAGGAAACGCTGGAATCCCTCACGCTGGTCCTCTCGGCCTGTGTGGTCTGCATGGGCCTTGGCGTGCCCATCGGGATCGCTGCGGCCCATCGTCCGCGGCTTTATCGCGCCATGGTGCCGGTGCTGGACCTGATGCAGACCCTGCCGACCTTTGTCTACCTGATCCCGGCCATCGTGTTCTTTGGCATCGGGATGGTGCCCGGTCTGATCGCCACTGTGATCTTTGTGCTGCCTGCACCGATCCGCCTGACGCATCTGGGCATCTCATCGACCCCCAAGGCGTTGCTGGAAGCCGCCGAAGCCTTTGGCGCGACCAAGCGCCAGGTGCTGCTCAAGGTGGAACTGCCCTCGGCGCTGCCGCAGATCATGACGGGACTCAACCAGACGATCATGCTGTCGCTGTCGATGGTGGTCATCGCCGCCCTTGTTGGCGCAAGCGGCCTTGGCGTGCCGGTGATCCGCGCGCTGAACACGGTGAACACCTCGCTCGGCTTTGAGAGCGGCTTTGTGATTGTGGTCGTCGCCATCATGCTGGACCGTATGCTGCGGGTGAAACAGAAATGAACGCTGTCGAATTTGATAATGTCTCGATCGTTTTCGGAGACAAACCCGCCACCGCCCTGCCCCTGATGGACGAAGGGCTTGAGCGCCCCGAAATCCGCGAGAAAACCAACCAGATTTTGGGCGTGCACAACTGCTCGCTCAATGTCGAGGCGGGCGAAATCCTTGTGCTGATGGGCCTCTCGGGGTCGGGCAAATCCACGCTGCTGCGGTCCGTCAACGGGCTGAACCCCGTGATCCGCGGCTCTGTCCGGATCAACGACGGGGACTGGTCCTGCGATGTGGTCAACTGCTCGTCCTCCGACCTGCGGCGCGTGCGCCGCGAAAGCGTGTCGATGGTGTTCCAGCAATTCGGCCTGCTGCCGTGGCGCACGGTCCGTGACAATGTGGGCCTGGGGCTGGAACTGGCGGGGATGGAGAAATCTGCCCGCCTGAAACGTGTCGATCAGGAGCTTGAGATGGTGGGCCTTGCCGACCGCGCCGATGCTCTGGTGGGCGAGTTGTCAGGCGGGCAGATTTCTCCATCCCCGCCAGTTCCAGCCCCAGGCCCACATTGTCATGGACCGTGCGCCACGGCAGCAGGCCGAATTGCTGGAACACCATCGACACGCTTTCGCGGCGCACGCGCCGCAGGTC
>CAXQAV010000452.1:0-2212 GCA_964221795.1 Luminiphilus sp.
TGGTTGTCACCGTCTGTATTCACGATGATATCCGCCCCATGCCTGAGCGCATTATCGATACCCGACTGGAAGGAACTCGCCAGTCCTTTGTTTGCCTTGTTCCGGACGATCAGGGAGACACCGTGGGCCTCGGCGATCTCGACTGTACGATCGGTCGAGCCGTAGTCGATCACCTGCACGAGGATTTCGGAAATGCCAGGAATCTCTGTGGGCAAGTCTGCCAGTACATCAGGCAGGGTGTCTGCCTCATTGTATCAGGGGATCTGGATGATCAGCTTCATGCCACGGCTCCGGCCTGCACTTGGGACCACGGCGATGGGTCGCCCAGATGCGATGATGCTTGCAAACGTGGCATGACTACCCTGTCGACCCTCAATCCAAGATTTCTCACCACCAGCGGAAACACCACTGAGCGCTGACTTTCTCAAGATTATTAGACACGATGCGGGAGTGAGGCCACATCTCATTCAAGAGGCACAGAAGTTGCATTGGAAATGCAACAGATGGCCCTGCTTTAGCCGTGCAGCGCCGCTACCGTCTTGAGAACCGAGAAGCCATAGAGCGCCTCGAAGCCCTTTTCGCGCCCATGCCCGGACAGGCCTGTGCCTCCGAACGGCAATTCCACACCGCCGCCTGCACCGTAGTTGTTGATAAAGACCTGTCCTGCCCTCAGCGCCTTGGCCATGCGCATCTGACGGCCGCCGCTCTCTGACCAGCACGAGGCCACGAGCCCATAGTCGGTGCCATTGGCGATGGCGATCGCTTCCTCTTCATCATCGAAGGGAATGATGACCTGCACAGGCCCGAAAATCTCGTCCTGCGCGAGGACATGATCAGGGGCCACGTTCCCGAAAAGCGTTGGCGTGACATAGGCACCCGCCTGCGGCGCACCCTCCGCGATCTGGCCGCGTGCTGCGGTCTCAAGATCGGCACCCTTTGCCAGAAAGCTGCTGACGATCTCCTGCTGGCGGTGCGAGACCAGCGGCCCGAGATCAAGGTCATCCAGCGCGGGTCCGGCCTTCAGTGCCGCATAGCGCGCGGCCATCATCTCGGTCACCTGATCCAGCACGCCGCGCTGCACAAGGATGCGTGACGAGGCAGAACACGTCTGCCCCCCGTTCTGGATACCCGCATTGACAAGAAAGGGCAGTGCCGCAGCGAGGTTGGCGTCGTCAAACACGACCTGCGGGGATTTGCCCCCCAACTCCAGTGTCACAGGCACCACGTTGGCGCCGGCTGCTTGCTGGATCAGCTTGCCCACGCCGACCGAGCCTGTGAAAGAAATATGTTGGATGCCCGCATGCCCCGCCAAAGCGGCCCCCGCTTCGGCGCCCAAACCTGGCACGACGTTCAACGCGCCATCAGGCAAACCGGCCCGACGCGCAAGTTCGGCAAAAGCGAGGGCAGTCAGGCAGGCTTCCTCCGCCGGTTTCAGCACACAGGCATTGCCCATCGCCAAAGCTGCCCCGACCGAACGACCAATGATCTGCATCGGATAGTTCCACGGGATAATGTGCCCCGTCACCCCATGCGGTTCGCGCAAGGTATAGACGATGTAGCCGTCTAGATAGGGAATGGTCTGACCATGGACCTTGTCAGCGGCACCGCCGTAAAACTCCATATAGCGGGCAAGCGCGGTCACATCGGCCCGCGCCTGCTTGAGTGGCTTGCCGACATCGAGTGCCTCAAGGCGCGCAAGTTCCTCGGCGTTCTCCTGAACCAACTGTCCGATGCGGAACAGAACACGCCCCCTTTCGGCAGCAGTCGCCTTGCCCCATGGGCCGCGCAAGGCGGCGGCAGCCGCATCCACGGCAGCGTCGATATCCGCCCCCTGCCCACGCGCGATATTGCAGAGCAAGGTTCCGTCAGAAGGATTACTCAGGGAAAGCGTTTCGCCTCCGGCAGAAGGCACCCAAGCCCCGCCGATCAGGCAGAGGCTTGGGTCCATATCAAGTGGTCTGACACTCACGGCCAGCCGGTCCTTCGCCCTAGTTTCCGTAGGCCACCGACGGCAGCCACGTCACAAGCGACGGGAACTCGAAGACGATAAAGAGCCCCAGAAGCTGCAAAAGCACGAAGGGGATGACACCCCTGTAGATATCCGCAATCGTCACGCCCGGCGGACAAACACCCTTGAGGTAGAAGAGCGCAAATCCAACAGGCGGCGTCAGGAACGACGTCTGCAAGGTCACCGCCACAAGGATCGCGAACC
>CAXQAV010000453.1:0-8895 GCA_964221795.1 Luminiphilus sp.
CGGACTGCTGATCGGCTAATATCTTTGAGATCTTTCCAGGGCACATCTCCAGCGGGTATGGCAACGACCTTGTGATACACATCAGCGGTAATGAGCTGTGCCTCATAAAGGCTAATCAGAAGTGACCGTACGCCAGAACGAAACTTGCGGGTCGGGCGGTATCCCATCTCCTTTAGGCGTGCATCCAAGAACTCTTCGGTTTCTACGCTTGCAGGCTTGAGTGAGCAATTGACGTAGATCGGTTCAAAATCTCGATTTGTTCGGGGCGTTTCAGACAATCAAAGGTACCTATTTCGTCATGTTCAAAATCTAAAACGCTCAACTAAAGCGTTCAGGGTTAGCCGGGTCAGCATGGAATAATTTGGTGGCTGGCGGGTAGTGGCTAACTACTCATTCTGACTAAGGCTAAGTAGAACTCTAGAGACCTAGGGTAAAAGTATAGGGTAAAGTTCTCAGCCAGTCGCCATTTAACTAATTGAAATATATTATTTTTAGGGTAATGGCGGAGGAGGTGGGATTCGAACCCACGGTAGGCGTTAACCTACGTCGGTTTTCAAGACCGGTGCATTCAACCACTCTGCCACTCCTCCGACAGCGCCCTGTTAGACACTTCGGTCCGATTCGAAAAGCGGCTTCACAGTTTGGGGAAATCCGCCGGTAGACGCCTGCCAAGACTTTCAAAACGCTGAACTGGGCGCTATCGTTTTGCACTAGTGGTTTGCGCGCGCCGAAAACTGCGGCGTGGGCAGAGCGATGTGCAGAAAAGCTGCCGCAAAAGGCAGGAAAGCGTCGATGAAAATGGCGCGACAAGGGGGCTGGCTATGGTAGGAACGGCGAAGAGGCTGAACAGGGCGCGCAGCATGGTGCTTGCCTCTGTGGCGACAGTAGCGCTGGTGGCATGTGACGAAAACGGGCAATTCGCGCTGCCGACCCCGTCCGCACCGGCCGCATCCTCCGAACCCCTGCCAGCCAATGCACTGAACCAGCGTGTCTCGGCAGAGCGTGATGTGGAACGCCCTGACATTTTCGAGATGAGCGCGCGCGCCCTGTGGGATGGTCGCCCCTCGCTTGGCGGTGTCTGGGTGGCACACCCCGATGTGCGGGACCCCGAGCGTGTTCTGATCCGCAATACCGAGAATGGTGAAACAATCGTCGGCGCACTTTTCCGCCGCGAGCGTCTGAACCCCGGACCGCCGTTCCAGATCTCGTCCGACGCAGCCGATGCCCTCGGCGTGCTGGCGGGTGCGCCGCTGGAACTCTACGTGGTTGCGCTGCGGCGTCAGGAGATCGAAGTGATCGTCCCTGCAGTGGAAAATCCCGTCATCGCCAGCCTTGATGCGCCCGTCAATGTGGAATCCGCGCCGCTTGAACCGGCTCCTGTTGCCGAGGCACCTGTAGTTGCCCAGCAAGAGGCCGCGTCGGCTTCGGTCGCTGTCGCTGCGCTCGAGAGTGCCGCATCGACCGCGACGAATACAGCTGACACCGCAACAGCCGCAGCCAGCCTCGCCGCGATTGCGACGGCTGCCGCGTCAGAGGCGGTCATAACCGAAGCACACGCGCCCGAGGCCGAACCCGCGACAGTTGACGTCTCTGCGGTATTTGCAGCACCGCTGGCCCCCGCCGACGGCCCGCGTGCCCAGATCGGTGTGTTCAGCAACGAGCGCAATGCCAACGCCGCCGCCGCCCGCATTCAGGAAGCCGGGATCGCTGCCGAAGTGCTGGCCGAGGAAATGGGTGGCCAGACCGTCTGGCGTGTCGTCGCCGGTCCGCTGGTGAGCGAGGCCGCCGTCGCGACGCTCAAGGATCTGGGCTTTGTGGAGGCTTTCATCCTAGAAGACGACGAATAATCCCAAACGTTAAGGGAGACCCTGATGCCAATGCGCCTTATCCGCCGATTGATTGCCGTTGCCTACCTGTTCGGGCTGCCGCTCTCTGCACAGGCTTTCGAGACCACGGCAACCGCCGCCTATATCTACGATCAGACGACCGGCACTGTGCTTTTGTCTAAGAATGCACAGGAACCCTTGCCGCCGGCCTCCATGTCCAAACTGATGACCGTCTATATGGCCTTCGAGGCCGTGGCCGATGGTCGTCTGGACATCAACGAGGAACTGCCGGTCTCCTCCCATGCAGCCAGCTTTGGCGGGTCTTCGATGTTTCTTGACACAACGGATCGCGTGCGGGTCGAGGACCTGATCCGTGGCGTGATCATCCAGTCGGGCAACGATGCGAGCGTGGTTCTGGCCGAGGCGCTCTCGCCTGATGGGACCGAAGCAGGCTTTGCCCGCATGATGACCGAGCGCGCGCAGCAGATGGGGATGCGCAATTCGACCTTTGTGAACTCCAGCGGCTGGCCCGCACTGGGGCATCGCATGTCGATGGAGGATCTCGGAATCCTCGCAAATCGCCTGATCACGGACTACCCGACCTTCTATCCGCTCTTTGCCGAAGAAGAATTCGCATTCGATGGCCGCGTGCCTTCGAACTCCCGCAACCGCAATCCGGTGCTGGCCATGGGGATGGGGGCAGACGGCCTCAAGACCGGCCATACCGAGGAAGCAGGCTATGGGCTTGTCGGTTCGGCCAAGCAGGGCGACCGCCGCGTGATCTGGGTGATCACCGGCTTGGACAGCGCCGAGGCGCGGGCCGAGGAATCCGTGCGCGTTATCAACTGGGCCTTCCGGCAGTTTGCCGAGGCAGATGTGGCATCCGCCGGTGACCAGATTGCGACCGCAGATGTCTGGATGGGAGACGCACCGACCGTCGGACTGACAGTCGCCGAGGATCTTACCCTTCTGGTGCCTGCGCTCAATCAGGACGGCATCACCGCCGAGGTCGTCTACACCGGTCCGGTCGAGGCCCCGATTGCGGCAGGTCAGCAGCTTGGCGAACTGGTGATTACCTTTGACGAATTGCCGGAGAAACGCATCCCGCTGGTCGCGGATGCCGATGTGGCGCGCGGTGGCTTTGGCACACGGCTGCGGACAGCGGCGCAGGTGCTCTGGCAGAAGTTCGGCCCGGCTCCGGACGAAGAGGCTGCCGAGGGGGCATGAGCGAGCCGCGTTTCATCACATTTGAAGGCATAGACGGGTCGGGCAAGTCCACACAGGCGCGCCGGTTTGCGGCTTATCTCGAAGGACAGGGGCAGGAAGTTGTCCTGACCCGTGAACCGGGCGGCAGCAGCGGGGCCGAGGAAATCCGCCAACTCCTGCTGACAGGCGATCCCGACCGCTGGTCTGCCGAGACCGAAATCCTGCTATTTACAGCCGCAAGGCGGGACCATCTGGAAAAGACGATCGCACCCGCTCTGGCAGCGGGCAAGACCGTGGTGTCCGACCGCTTCGCCGACAGCACGCGCGTCTATCAGGGGGCCACGCGCGGTGATCTGCGCGGCATGGTCGACAGCTTGCACAGCCTGATGATCGGACGCGAGCCGGACCTGACCTTCATCATCGACATGGACCCTGAAACCGCCCTGCGCCGTGGCCTCGCGCGCAAATCCGGCGAGGATCGGTTCGAGGACTTCGGCCTCGCATTTCAGGAAACCCTCAGGCACGGCTTTCTGGCGCTGGCACATGCAAACCCCAAGCGCTGCGTTCTGATCGACGGCAACCGGACCGAAGACCAGATCGCCAGCGAAATCGCGGCCTACGCATGAGCGAGAGTGACCTTCTTGAGCCAGACCGCATTGCTGGCGCGCCGCATCCACGCGAAACGGCGGTGCTTTACGGGCAGGACAAGGCGCAGGCGGATTTCCTTGATGCTTTCGGGGCAGGGCGGCTGCATTCGGGCTGGCTGATCACCGGACCGCGTGGCGTGGGCAAAGCGACGCTCGCCTGGAAGATCGCGACCTTTCTACTCGCTGACCCTGAGGTCGGTCTTTTCGGAGACCCGACGCTCGAAGTCGATCAGGGGCATCCCGACGCGCGGCTGGTGCAGGCGGGCGCGCATCCGCGCTTGTCGGTGATCCGGCGCCCGCTCGATGAGAAGGGCGAGAAACTCAGAACAGAGATCTCGGTGGATGCCGTCCGTGGGCTCAAGAAGTTCTTTCATATGTCGGCGGCCGATGGCGGGCGGCGTGTCGTGATCGTGGATGCGGCCGACGAGCTGAACCGCAACGCAGCCAACGCCATCCTGAAGGAACTGGAAGAGCCGCCAGCAAATGCCACGATCCTGCTGATCGCGCACCAGCCCTCGCGGCTTTTGCCGACGATCCAGTCCCGCTGCCGCGAATTGCGCTGCCAGCGGCTGAATGCAGACGATCTGCAAAAGGCACTCGCGCAGGCGGGGCACCACGTCGATCACTCCGAAAGCCTTGCCACGCTCGCGTCGGGCTCGGCCGGGGATGCGATCAGGTTGTTGAACCACGACGGGCTCGCGCTCTATGCCGAGATCGTCAAGACCTTTGAGAAACTGCCACGGATCGACCGGCCGGCGGCGCTGAAGCTCGCAGATGCCTGCGTCGGGAAAGGGGCGGAAACACGCTTTGGCATGACGTTGGACCTCATTGACCTGTTTCTGGCGCGCGCGGCACGTGCGGGACTGATGGGGGAACCCGAGACCCAAGGTGCTGCTGGCGAGGCGCGTCTGCTGGCACGCATCGCCCCCGACGACCGCGCGGCACGGGCATGGGCGCAGGTGCAGCAGGAGCTGACCGACCGCTCGCGCCACGGGCGGGCGGTGAACCTTGACCCTGCCTCGTTGATCCTTGATATGGTCTTCAAGATTGAAGAGACGGCGCAAGGTGTCGCCGCCTGAAAGCCGCGTGATGACCCAAGCGAAAATCGTCGATAGCCACTGCCATCTGGATTTCCCCGATTTCGACGCCGAGCGTGACGAGATCGTTGCGCGCGCGTTGGATGCTGGCGTTGAGCGCATGGTGACCATCTGCACGCGGTTGCGGCTGGAACCGCAAGTGCGCGCGATTGCCGAGAAATACGATCCTGTCTTCTATGCCGCGGGCACCCATCCGATGAGCGCGGCAGACGAACCGCTTGCCAGTGTTGACGAACTTGTGGCCCTTGCCGCGCATCCGAAATTCGTCGGGATCGGGGAAAGCGGGCTGGATTACCATTACACCGCCGAAAGCGCCACGATCCAGCAGGAGAGCCTGCGCGTGCATATCGCTGCCGCGCGGGAAACCAATCTGCCGCTGATCATCCATGCGCGGGCTGCCGATGATGACATGGCCCGTATCCTCACCGAGGAATTCAAGAACGGCGCCTATCCTTGTGTGATGCATTGCTTTTCCAGCAGTGCGGAACTCGCCAAGGCCGCTCTTGATTTGGGGTTCTATTTGTCGATGTCCGGCATCGCGGCTTTCCCGAAAAGTCAGGAATTGCGCGATATCTTCGCCGCTGCCCCCGTCGACCGCATTCTGGTGGAAACCGACAGCCCGTACCTTGCGCCGCCGCCCTATCGGGGCAACCGCAATGAACCTGCCTACACCGCCCATACCGCCAAGGTCGGGGCGGAGGTCTTTGGCCTGAGCTACGAAGACTTCGCCAAGCAGACCACTGCAAATTTTGACCGCCTCTTCTGGAAGGCCGTCGCATGAGCGATACGCTGTCCTTCCGTATCCTGGGTTGCGGGTCCTCGGGTGGCGTGCCGCGTCTGGGCGGGCAGTGGGGGGCGTGTGATCCGGCCAACCCCAAGAACATCCGCAAGCGCTGTTCCCTGCTGGTCACGCGGACCAGCGCCGCGGGCCAGACGCAGGTTCTGATCGACACTTCGCCCGATATGCGCCAGCAGTTGCTGGATGCAGGTGTCGGGACGCTCGATGCGGTTGTCTATACCCACAGCCACGCCGACCATGTGCATGGCATCGATGATTTGCGGATGATCGTCTACAACATGCGCGCACGCCTGCAGGTCTATGCGGACGGGGATACATCGAACGACCTTCTGGGGCGGTTCGGATATGCCTTTGTGCAGCCCAAGGGCTCGTCCTATCCGCCGATCCTCGATCTGAACCCGATCGACGGGGTATTCAAAATTGAAGGGGCAGGGGGCGCAATCACCTTTCAGCCATTCAAAGTTGAACACGGGCGGATCGAGGCGCTGGGGTTCCGCATCGGTGACGTGGCTTATCTGCCGGATGTCTCGGCGATACCTGATAACGCTTGGCCGCTGCTGGAGGGGCTGGACACATGGATCGTCGATGCGCTCCGCCGTGAACCGCATCCGACCCATGCGCATCTGGCGCAAACGCTGGAGTGGATCGACCGCGTGGCCCCACGTCAGGCGGTGCTGACGAATATGCACAACGATCTGGACTATGCGACCGTCGCCGCCGAGACAGCCGACCACATCCATCCCGCCTATGACGGAATGACGATTACAGTTGCGGCACCCTGATGGCCGCGCTGATCGACGTCATCCTGCCGGTCTTTTTCGTGATCGGCTTTGGCTATCTCGCAGTCTGGCGTGGCTATTTCAGCGATGACGGTGTCGACGGGCTGATGAAGTTCACCCAAGGCTTTGCGATCCCCTGCCTTTTGTTCCGCGCGATCTCGACACTTGATCTGGGACAGAATTTCGATCTGGCGCTGCTGGCAAGTTTCTATGCCGGTGCGCTGGCGGGTTTCGCAGCGGGGCTCTTGGGCGCGCGTTTCATCTTCGGCCGCGACTGGGAAGACAGTATCGCCATCGGCTTTTGCTGCCTGTTCTCCAACTCGCTTTTGCTGGGACTGCCGATCACCGAGCGCGCCTACGGCGTGGACGCGCTCGAGGCCAACTACGCGATCATCGCGATCCACTCGCCCTTCTGTTACGCGGTGGGCATCACTGCGATGGAGATTGTCCGCAACCGTGGCGGCAGCATTGCCTCCCTGCCGGGCAAGGTGCTCAAGGGTATGTTCAACAATGCGCTGATCATCGGGATTGCCTTGGGCTTTGTGGTCAACCTTGGCGGTATCCCTTTGCCGGGTGTCCTGACCGACGCAATCGACCTGATGGTCCGCGCAGCCCTGCCTGCGGCGCTTTTCGGTCTTGGTGGCGTTCTCTACCGTTACCGGCCCGAGGGGGATATGCGCACGATCCTCTATGTGGTCGCGGTCTCGCTGATCTTGCATCCTGTGGTGGTCTGGGGGCTCGCGCGGGCGAATGACCTGTCGGATGCCGCCCTACGCTCGGCCATTCTGACGGCCGCCATGGCACCAGGGGTCAACACCTATGTCTTTGCCAATATGTACGGCAAGGCGCGGCGTGTGGCGGCTTCGGCGGTGTTGATGGGGACAGGGCTGTCGATCCTGACGGTCTGGCTCTGGCTGGCAGTGCTGCCCTAGACGCCCTCGGCCAGAACGATCATGCTTTCGGCATTGGCCTCGCGGATCTTGCGGACCTCGACATATTCCGGATCGTTGTAGAGGGCTTTGGCGCTCTCAAAGTCCGGAAACTCGAAAATCACATGACGGGTGTAGCCTGGTCCGTCCATCGTGATGGCGTCGCCGCCGCGCACCAGTGGCCTGCCCCCGTAGCTTTCGATCAGCGGTGTGTCGCGGATGATATATTCCTGATATGCTTCGGGATTGTTCACGGTGATATGGCCGATGATGTAGCCTTTGGGCATGTCAGTCTCGCGATCGGAAAAAATTTACGGGCGCGACATTGGCGGGTCTTGGCGAAAGGCGCAAGGCACCTAGATCCCCAATAAGCTGCTATTGAGAATTAGTCGCATTTGCATTTACTACCGATGGGAAGTCTCATATGTAGTGGGGAAAACAGGGTAAAGAAGGAACACAAAATGACGCGAACGGGTCTGGTTTTCGGTGCCATCTGTGCAAGCCTGCTGGCTTTGCCTGCCGCAGCACAGGACAAGTTCAAGGCGGTGACGACATTCACCGTGATCGCCGACATGGCGCAGAACGTGGCAGGGGATGCAGCGATCGTGGAGAGCATCACCAAGGCAGGGGCCGAAATCCACGGCTACCAGCCGACGCCACGCGATATCATCCGCGCGCAGGATGCCGACCTGATCCTGTGGAACGGCATGAACCTCGAGCTGTGGTTCGAGCAGTTCTTTGCGAACCTCTCGGACGTGCCCAGCGCAGTCATCTCGGAAGGGATCGACCCGATCAGCATTTCCTCGGGCGCCTATGACGGCAAACCGAACCCGCACGCCTGGATGAGCCTTGAGAGCGCGCTGATCTATGTCGACAACATCCGCGATGCTTTCATCGCGCATGACCCAGAAAACGCCGCGACCTATACCGCGAATGCCGAAACCTATAAGGCCGAAATCACGGCTACTATCGCCCCCTTGCGCGAACAGATCCTTGCAGTGCCCGAGGAACAGCGCTGGCTGGTCTCCTGCGAGGGTGCATTCAGCTATCTGGCGCGTGATTTCCAGATGAAGGAACTTTATCTCTGGCCGATGAACTCGGACGCGCAGGGCACGCCGCAGCAGGTGCGCCGCGTGATCGACACCGTCCGCGAGAACGATATTCCTGCGGTCTTCTGTGAAAGCACCGTCAGTCAGGCCCCTGCAGAGCAGGTGGCGCGTGAAACCGATGCCCGCTATGGCGGTGTACTCTACGTGGACAGCCTGACCGAGGCCGACGGCCCCGTGCCGACCTATCTTGATCTTTTGCGTGTAACGACAGAAACCTTGGCCAAAGGTTTGACAGAATGACATCCACGCCCGGCATCATCGCACATCAGTTGACTGTGACCTACCGCAACGGTCACACGGCCCTGCATGATGCGAGTTTTGAAATCCCCACCGGCACGATCACCGCGCTGGTCGGTGTAAACGGTGCCGGGAAGTCGACGCTTTTCAAGGCGCTCATGGGGTTCGTGCCAGTGGCGCGCGGCGACATCTCGGTCGTCGGGATGCCGGTGAAAGAGGCGCTGCGCCGCAATATCGTCGCATACGTCCCAGATCGGAAGAGCGTC
>CAXQAV010000454.1:0-25362 GCA_964221795.1 Luminiphilus sp.
CCCGCCGCGCAGAGGCGGAAAAGGCAAAAGCCAACTAAGCCAGTTTTTTCCAGACAGAGCCGTCGCCCAAGCCCTCAACAAAGGCAGCATGGGCGGCGGCTTCTTCTTTTGTGATACGTGGCGCCAGCGGCTCGGGCCGTGGCATCGGGCGCCAGTTATCTCCGGTCGGGCCTGCACCGCCGCTCGATGTCGCCGTTGCCAATCCGAAATCAGGCTGACGGCCACCAATCAGTTCCAGATAGACATCAGCAAGGATTTCACTGTCGAGAAGCGCGCCGTGCAGCGTCCGCGAACTGTTGTCGATCCCGAAGCGGCGGCAAAGCGCATCCAGTGAGGCGGGCGAACCGGGAAACTTGCGGCGCGCGATGGCCAGCGTGTCAATCGCCTGATTCATCGGCAAAAGCGGCATATTCAGCCACCCCAACTCGGCATTGAGGAATTTCATGTCAAAGGCCGCGTTGTGGATCACCAGTTTTGCATCACTGACAAAATCCACAAAACTCTGTGCGATCTCGGCAAAGACGGGTTTGTCGCGCAGCGTCTGTTGACCCGGCTTCGGTTCTTGTGGTGGTTCCAACAGGTCCGGACCAATCCCGTGCACCTCGAACGCCTCGGCGGGCATGGAACGCTGGGGGTTGATATAGACGTGATAGGTGCGACCGGTCGGGACATGACCCATCAGTTCTACCGCACCGATTTCGACGATGCGGTCGCCGTCGGCAGGCTCGAACCCTGTGGTTTCGGTATCCAGCACGATTTCACGCATCATTAGCCCCTCTCAGTTCCGCGATCAATTTTCGCACAGCCGCGCGGGTGGCGTCCAGCGTCAGGGTCTCGATGATGTGATCCGCTTTGCGACGCTTTTCCGCATCCGGCATCTGGCGCGAAAGGATCTGTGCAAACATCGCTTCATCCATGGCGCCACGGGCCAGAACCCGCTCTTTTTGCACACTTTCAGGGGCACTCACCACCAGGACGGAGTCGAGCCACGCATCCACCCCTGTTTCAAACAAAAGCGGAATATCGAAGACTACGAGCGGGGCATCCTGTGCAGCCAGAAACTCCGCGCGGTCGACGGCCACGAGCGGGTGCACGATACTTTCGATGGACTTGATAGTCTCCGGGTCCTTGGCGATCAGCGCCTTCAATACGGAGCGGTCAACTGCACCGTCAACGACGGCCTGCGGCAGGGTCGCGGCAAAGGCGGGCACCGCAGCACCACCTTTGGCATAAAGCTGATGAACGGTGGTATCCGCATCCCAGACCGGCACACCTTCATCACGGAACATCTGGGCGGTCGTTGATTTGCCCATCCCGATCGATCCGGTCAGACCGAGAAGATGGGTCACGACAGGACCGCAGCGCGGGTCGCTTCATCCACTTCGGGGCGCACGCCGAACCAGCGCTCGAATCCAGGCACACCCTGATGGAGCAACATCCCAAGACCATCGACTATAGTGCAGCCCCGCTTTTCAGCGGCGAGCAGGAAGGGGGTCATCAGGGGATTGTAGACGATATCCGTGACAATAGCATCCTTGCGCAAGCCATCCAGCGAGACCCGGAACTCGGCCGCGCCCTTCATGCCAAGGGACGTCGTGTTCACAACGGTCCGCGCCTCTTCCAGCATCATGTCAGCCTGCACCCAGTCGACAACACGGATCCGCGCGCCGAAATCGTCACGGAGCGCCTCAGCCTTGGGGCGGGTGCGGTTGGAGATGAGGATCTCAGGCACGCCGGCATCAATGAGAGAAACGACAACAGCACGCGCCGCACCCCCCGCACCAAATATGGCCGCAGGACCAGATTTCGGATCCCAATGGGGCGCGTTCTGGCGCAAATTGGCGATGAACCCGTAACCATCTGTGTTATCAGCGAAAATTCGGCCATCTGCCTTGAAAATCAACGTATTCGCAGCACCGATCAGAGTCGCACGGTCTGTCACCTGATCAGCAAACTGCAGCACATTGACCTTGTGCGGCAGGGTGATATTCGCACCGACAAATCCCTCTTTCGGCAAGCGGTGGAGCGTTTCCTCCAGCTTGTCCTCGGTCACTTCGAGTGCGGTATAGGAACCCTCCAACCCATAGCGCTGCAACCAAAACCCGTGCAGTTTCGGCGAGAGGGAATGACTGATCGGGTTCCCGATCACGGCAGCGTGGGGTATCTGGGTCATGACGGCAATGTTCCGCGAAGCGTCAGATATGACAAGAGCTCCAAAAGCGGCAGACCCAGCACATTGAAATAATCTCCTTCAATGCGTGTAAAAAGTCGCACTCCCTCTTCTTCGAGCTTATAGGCCCCGACCGAATGGCGGATACTGTTCCAATTGCGGGCGACATAATCAGCGAGATAGGCGTCGCTTGCGTCGCGCATATGCAGACGGACCACACCGACATGACGCCAGAGCGGTTTGCCTTCGCCATAGATGACGACAGCGGACAGAAGCTGGTGCTTTTGACCGCGCAGGGATTTGAGCTGGGCAAGGGCAATCTCGGGTGTTTCAGGTTTTGACAGAATGTCCTGACCGAAGGCGAGAACCTGATCACAACCAATCACCAGAGCATCCGGATGTTTTGCGGCGATACGCTGCGCCTTCAGTTCGGCCAGCGTGTCGGCCACATCGCGCGGGGTTGCGGCCTCTGCCTCAAGCGCGCCGCGGATTGCCTCTTCATCGATGCGGGCGGGCACAATGTCGACGGCAACACCGGCATTGCGCAGCAGCTGCGCGCGGATCTCGGAACCGGATGCAAGGATAAGGCGTTCAGACATGTGGATAACCTTCAGGAAAAACCCTGTGTGAGCCTGCGGTCACTTTTGCGGAAAACTAGCGCATGCGGCAGGGATGTGAAGCGTATCCGGAATCCGGGCCGCTTGAGGCTGTCATTTCCACGGTGGATAGGGAAAAGGCGCACCTGTGGAAGAATCGGCTGTATACGCTGGAATTCTGCCGATCCCGGATTTTGCAAGAGCGGAGGTCGAAACCTAAATTATTGTAATATTTCAGTATTATTTCTGTTTGCATTGACGAAACAACGCAAATTGCCAACGCACGTCTTGGGATAACTCTGCAGATGAAAGAACAATCCACAGAATCCGGACTACCAACTACAACATCATCTTTTCTTTCTTTCTTTATTTATGAAAGAAGAAGGCAAAGAAGACGGGACGGCCTGACATGGATTTTCTCTATACGCTGTATACTTGGATCAAGGCATTTCACGTGATGGCCGTGATCGCCTGGATGGCGGGGCTGTTCTATCTGCCGAGGCTCTTTGTATATCATGCCGAACGGGCGACGTTTGGCTCCGAACTCGATCAGACCTTTCAGGTTATGGAAGAGAAACTGCTACGGGTCATCATGAACCCTGCGATGATCGTGGCCTGGGCGGCTGGTCTGGTGATGCTCGCCATGGGCGCTTTTGACTGGGGTGCGGTCTGGTCCTGGGTCAAGCTGGGCTCTGTCGCGGCAATGACATGGGCGCATATGTGGATGGCAGCGCGGCGAAAAGAATTTGCTGCGGGCCAGAATACGCGCACGGGACGGCAGTACCGGATGTTTAATGAGGTCCCGACTATTCTGATGTTCCTGATTGTTGTGGCTGTGATCGTCAGACCGTTTTAAGCCGCTGATTGACTCACTAAAGCGGTAAGCATATGTGTGAAACCGCTTCCCGTCCGGGAAAGAGACTTCCATTTGTAAAATGAAAAACGCCGCCTGACAGGTCGGCCTATTGGATTGCGTCATGTCCCAACACCGTCTGAATCTTGCCGATCTCAAAGCACAGAGCCCGAAAGACCTTTTGGCGATGGCCGAAGAGCTGGAGATCGAGAACGCCTCTACCATGCGGAAGGGCGACATGATGTTCGCCATTCTAAAAGAGCGCGCGGATGAGGAATGGGTCATCGGCGGCGACGGCGTGCTGGAGGTTCTTCAGGACGGTTTCGGTTTTCTGCGCTCGCCCGAGGCAAACTATCTGCCGGGGCCGGATGATATCTATGTCTCGCCCGACATGATCCGCCAGTATTCGCTACGCACTGGTGACACCGTCGAGGGCGTGATGAAAGAGCCCAACGATAACGAACGCTATTTCGCACTGATCTCGGTCGAGCGGATCAACTTCGAAGATCCCGAGCGTGCCAAGCACAAGGTCGCCTTTGACAACCTCACACCGCTTTATCCTGACAAGCGGCTGAAGATGGAAATCGAGGATCCGACGGTCAAGGACCGCTCTGCACGGATCATCGATCTTGTGGCCCCGATCGGGAAAGGCCAGCGTTCGCTGATCGTGGCACCGCCACGCACGGGTAAGACGGTTCTGCTGCAGAACATCGCGAACTCGATCGAGAAGAACCACCCTGAGTGCTATCTGATCGTTCTGCTGATCGACGAACGCCCCGAAGAAGTGACGGACATGCAGCGCTCGGTGAAGGGTGAGGTTGTATCCTCGACCTTTGATGAACCGGCTTCGCGTCACGTTGCGGTTTCGGAAATGGTGATCGAAAAGGCGAAACGTCTGGTGGAACACAAGCGCGACGTTGTGATCCTACTCGACTCGATCACGCGTCTTGGGCGCGCCTTCAACACGACCGTTCCTTCCTCGGGCAAGGTTCTGACCGGTGGTGTGGACGCGAACGCGCTGCAGCGGCCCAAGCGGTTCTTCGGTGCGGCACGGAACATCGAAGAGGGCGGGTCCCTGACGATCATCGCGACCGCCCTGATCGACACAGGCAGCCGGATGGACGAAGTCATCTTCGAAGAATTCAAAGGCACCGGTAACAGCGAGATCGTGCTGGACCGCAAGGTGGCCGACAAGCGGGTCTTCCCTGCGATGGATATCCTCAAGTCCGGCACGCGGAAGGAAGAGCTTCTGGTCGACAAGGCAGACCTTGCCAAGACCTATGTGCTGCGGCGTATCCTGAATCCGATGGGCACCACAGATGCCATCGAGTTCCTGATAGGGAAGCTGAAGCAGACCAAGACCAACAGCGACTTCTTCGACTCGATGAACACGTAACTTATTGTTGAATAACAATGGGTTAGATATGGATACGATATTTGCCTTGGCAACTGCGCAAGGGCGCGCAGGCGTAGCGGCGGTCCGGATTTCCGGACCATCTGCCGTTCTGGCGGCCGAACGGATGTGTGGCGATGTGCCTGCGGCACGTGGGATTCGGCGGCTTGTGGATGCGGACCGTGCGCTGCTCGACGAGGCATTGGTGCTGCGCTTTGCAGAGGGCCACAGCTTTACCGGCGAAGAGGTGATCGAACTGCAGCTGCACGGCAGTCCGGCGGTGGTCGCAGCTGTCCTCCGCGTGCTGGGTGATATGCCGGAGCTGCGGCAGGCCGAGGCGGGTGAATTCACACGGCGGGCGCTTGAGAACGGGCGACTTGATCTGGCCGAGGTCGAAGGTCTTGCCGATCTGATTGACGCCGAAACGGAAAGCCAGCGGCGGCAGGCTGTGCGGGTGTTCTCCGGTGCATTGGGCGAACTGGCGGCGACATGGCGGGAAAAGCTTATCAGGGCTGCGGCGCTGCTGGAAGCGACGATTGATTTTGCCGATGAAGAGGTGCCCGTAGACGTGACGCCAGAGGTGACGGCCCTTCTCGCCGAGGTTTCTGCGCAGATGCGGCGTGAGGCGGAGGGCGTGCGGATTGCCGAGCGTCTGCGTGACGGATTCGAGGTGGCCATTATCGGGGCGCCGAACGCCGGAAAATCAACGCTCCTGAACCGGCTCGCGGGGCGGGATGTTGTGATCACCTCGGAAATCGCAGGCACAACGCGGGACGTGATCGAAGTGCGCATGGACCTCGACGGGTTGCCGGTCACCTTGCTCGATACGGCAGGTCTTCGCGAGACGGAGGATCTTGTCGAAGGGCTGGGCGTTGCACGGGCTCGTGAACGAGCAGAGCGCGCGGACCTGCGGATCTACCTGCTCTCCGAGGGTGAGACGGGACCGCAAGACGCCGGTCCTGACGATCTGGTTGTGCGGGGCAAAGCTGATCTGGGCGATACGCAGGGTCTGGCTGTCTCCGGCAAGACAGGCGCAGGCGTGGACGCGTTGATCTCGGCGGTGTCCGGGCGTCTGCAGGACCGCGTTGCCAGTGTGGGAATTGCGATGCGCGAACGGCACCGGACGGCAATGTTGCGGGCAATTGCTTATATGGATGCGGCACAGACAGGCATTGAGAGTGACGGCGGCATGGCAGATCTCATTGCCGAGGACCTACGCTCGGCCATTCGTGCAGTGGATAGCATTGTCGGGCGTGTCGATGTAGAACAGGTGCTTGATGAGATTTTCTCCAGTTTTTGCATCGGAAAGTAGGGAGTGTTTCACGTGAAACATCGCGACTACGACGTGATTGTCATTGGCGGCGGACATGCCGGCGCCGAGGCTGCCCATGCTGCGGCACGGATGGGCGGACCAGTGGCGCTGGTCACGCTGACCCGCGCGTCGATTGGTGTGATGTCCTGCAATCCGGCGATCGGTGGCCTTGGAAAAGGGCATCTGGTGCGCGAGATTGATGCGCTGGACGGTGTGATGGGTCGCGTCGCTGTCAAGGCCGGGATCCAGTTCCGCTTGCTGAACCGCAAGAAAGGTCCAGCCGTGCAGGGGCCGCGTGCGCAATCTGACCGGCAGATCTACAAGACTGAAATGCAACGGGAATTGGGCGGATTGCCCAATCTCGACGTGATCGAGGGCGAGGCCGTTGACCTTATCGTCGATAGCGGCCGCGTCTGCGGTATTGTCATGCGCGACGGGAGCGAAATCCGCTCTGCGAGTGTGATCCTGACAACCGGCACATTCCTGCGCGGGGTCATCCATATAGGTGATGTGTCCCGTCCCGGTGGACGGATGGGCGACGACCCTTCCGTCAAAATGGCGGAGCGGCTCGACAGCTTTGCCCTGCCTCTCGGCCGCTTGAAGACAGGGACACCGCCACGGCTGGACGGGCGGACGATCGCCTGGGACCTGCTGGAGCGTCAGCCGAGCGACGACGATCCTGTCCTGTTTTCGTTTCTGTCCAGGAGGGTTTTCGCCCCACAAATCGATTGCGGGATCACCCATACAAACGAAAAAACTCACGAGATCATCCGTGCCAACCTCGGCCGGTCCGCTATGTATGGCGGCCATATCGACGGCATTGGCCCGCGGTACTGCCCGTCGATCGAAGACAAGGTGGTGCGTTTTGCCGACAAGACGTCGCATCAAATCTTCCTTGAGCCCGAGGGGATCAATGACCACACCGTCTATCCCAACGGCATTTCCACCTCTCTGCCGAAGGATGTGCAGGAGGACTATGTCCACTCCATCTATGGTCTTGAAAATGCGGTTATTTTGCAGCCTGGCTATGCGATCGAGTACGACTACGTTGACCCATGTGCCTTGCGGTCGACGCTGGAATTGCGCGATGTCCCGGGACTGTTCCTTGCGGGGCAAATCAATGGGACCACGGGGTATGAGGAGGCCGCTGCACAAGGGCTGGTGGCGGGCCTGAATGCCGCCGCGCAGGCGCAGGGGCTTGATCCTGTCAGTTTCAGCCGCCGCGAATCCTACATCGGCGTGATGATTGACGACCTGATCACCCGCGGTGTCTCGGAGCCTTACCGTATGTTCACCTCGCGTGCCGAGTTCCGCCTGTCTCTGCGGGCGGATAACGCGGACCAGCGTTTGACCGCAAAGGGCCGCGAGATCGGCTGTGTTGGCGAGGCCCGCTGGGCGGCCTATTCCGACAAGATGGAACAGATCACCGCTGCCAAGGCCCGCCTGGCCGACATTTCTGTTACGGCGCGGGAAATCGCGGAAACCGGTGCGAAGCTCAATCCGGATGGTCTGCGGCGGTCGGCGCTCGATGCGCTGGCATTGTCGGATTTCGGCTTTGCGGAACTCGGCATGCTCGGTCACGACCTTTGCGAATTCGCCCCTGATATCCGCGATCAGGTCAAGAAAGACGCGCTTTACGCGCATTACATCGCGCGGCAGGAACGTGATATCGCGGGGATGGAGCGTGATGAACAGCAGGTCATTCCCGACGACCTCGATTTCGCGTCGGTGAAGGGCTTGTCCAATGAAATCGTTGGGAAACTCAACGCGACGCGGCCTGCCACAATTGCCCAGGCTGGGCGGATCGAAGGGATGACGCCTGCCGCATTGATGTTGCTTATCTCAGCGATCAAGCGCGATATGCCCAAGGCGACAGGAACCTGAGCCGTGCACGACGTCGCGGGACTTGATGTTTCACGTGAAACAATCGCACGGCTCGAGGGTTTTGCTGCGCTCACGGCGAAATGGACCCCGAAAATCAACCTGATTGCCAAAGGGACGGTCGACCAGATCTGGGAGCGACACATCGTCGACTCCGCCCAACTCTACAAATTGGCGCCGCCAAGTTTCGCAAAATGGGTCGATCTCGGCAGCGGCGGGGGCTTTCCCGGCATCGTCATGGCCGCAATCGCCAAGGAAAAACAGCCAGATGCCGAGTTCGTCCTGATCGAAAGTGATCAAAGGAAATGCGCCTTTCTGAGGACTGCAGCCCGAGAGCTCGACCTTCCGGTGACAGTGATTGCCGATCGAATCGAGCAGGCGCCACCACAGGCAGCAGACGTTGTCTCTGCCCGCGCGCTCGCGGCGCTGCCAGCGCTTCTACCGCTGATCGCACGGCACCTGAAAAGCGATGGCCACGCCCTTGTTCACAAGGGCCGTCAGGCCCAGCAAGAGATCACCGATGCCGCGCTCGCGTGGTCATTTGCGCTTGAAGATCACCCCAGTATCACTGATCCTGACGCACGACTCTTGGATATCCAAAGGATTCTCCCCCGTGGCACCTAAGACCGCCCCGCAACCTGTCATCATTGCTATCGCGAACCAGAAGGGCGGCGTCGGCAAGACAACGACCACGATCAACCTTGGTGCTGCTCTGGCCGAGGTGGGAAAACGTGTTCTGTTGATTGATCTCGACCCACAGGGAAATGCGTCAACAGGGCTAGGTATTGGGTATGAGATGCGCGATGCCACAACATATGACCTATTGGCATGGGAGATCCGGCTCTCCGACGCGATCCAGACAACCAGCGTCGACCGCCTGGAAATCGTTCCCGCCACTACCGATCTCAGCTCGGCTGACCTCGAACTGAGCGACAATGCCAAGCGTAGCTTCCTGCTGCGTGAGGTTCTGCGTGACCCCAAGGGCGGGGCGGACGCATTTGACTATATCCTGATCGATTGCCCACCATCCCTGAACATCCTGACCGTCAATGCGATGGTTGCGGCCCACTCCATCATCGTGCCCTTGCAAAGCGAGTTCTTCGCGCTTGAAGGCCTGTCCCAGCTTATCCTCACCGTCCGTGACGTCCGCCAGACAGCCAACCCCGATCTGCGGATCGAAGGGATCGCCCTTACCATGTATGACAGCCGGAACAACCTCTCGCTGCAGGTCGAGGATGATGCTCGCGAAAACATGGGCGATATGGTCTTCAAGACCGTCATCCCCCGCAATGTGCGCCTGAGCGAGGCGCCCTCATTTGCGGTGCCTGTCCTGAACTACGACACCAACTCCAAAGGCAGTGCCGCTTATCGCGCGCTGGCCGAGGAACTGATTGAACGCATAGAGAAAAAGAGGGCCGCCTGACATGGCACGTAATGTGAAATCACGCGGATTGGGGCGCGGGCTCTCGGCCCTCATGTCGGATGTCGCAACCGAGGCCGGCCCACAGGCCACGCCAAAACGCCCCGATCTTGTCGTCCCGATCGAACAGGTCCGGCCGAACCCCGACCAGCCGCGCCGCACCTTTGCCGAAGACGCGCTGAACGAGCTTGCGGCCTCCGTTTCCGAAAAGGGAATCATTCAGCCCCTCATCGTCCGCGCGGTCGATGGCGGCTATGAAATTGTCGCCGGTGAGCGCCGCTGGCGTGCGGCCCAGATGGCCAAGCTGCATGAAGTCCCTGTCCTCGTCCGCGACTATGACGACACCGAAGTCCTCGAAATCGCGATCATCGAGAACATCCAGCGCGCCGACCTCAACCCGATCGACGAGGCCGCCGGCTACAGGCAGTTGATGGAGCGTTTCGGCCACACCCAAGACAAGCTCGCTCAGGCCCTCGGCAAAAGCCGCAGCCACATCGCCAACCTCATGCGCTTGCTCAACCTGCCTGACGAGGTGCAATCCTATCTGATCTCGGGTCAGCTTTCCGCCGGTCATGCCCGCGCGCTGATCGGCCATGATGATGCCGTCCGCCTTGCCCGCGAGGTGATCCAGCGCAAGCTCTCCGTCCGCGAGACCGAGGCGTTGGTCAAAAAGGGCCCGCCGACGCAAAAGCAGAACACGGGCCGCAGTGCTGCAACCAAGGATGCTGACACCCTCCAGATCGAGAAAGAACTCACCGCCCAATTGCGCATGAAAGTGTCGATTGACCATCAGGCCGGGACAGAAGGCGGCAAGCTCACGATCAGCTACCGCTCTCTTGAACAGTTGGACGACCTGCTCCGGGCGCTTTCGGGCGGCTAACCCTCCAGCAGTTGCCGCAACACAGCATTCAGGATCGGGCGACCCTCTGCGGTGACCCAGAGGCGATCCGCATCCATATCGACCATTCCAATATCAATTAAGCCATTGATATTATGTAGTAATTCACCATTCCACTGATCAGTGAACCGCGCCCGCGCGACACCTTCGCGCAGCCGCATCCCCATCAGCAGAAATTCCGTGAACTGGTTTTCTTCGCTCAGCGCCTCGCGCAGGCCCTCGCCGCTGCCGGTCTTGCGCACCTGCGCCAGCCACGCCGCAGGCGCCAGCGGTGTTTCCGTTGCAAAGCGCTGCCCGCCAAGCGTCAGCCGCCCATGCGCCCCGGGTCCGATCCCCGCATAATCGCCATAGCGCCAGTAGATGCGGTTATGCAGACTTTCCGCGCCCGCCCGCGCGTGGTTCGAGACCTCGTAGCCCGCAAATCCGGCCTCTTCGCAAAGCGTCTGCGTCAGGAAGTACATATCCGCTGCCGTATCATCATCAGGCAAGCCGCGCAGCTTGCCCGCGCGGTAGCGGTCGCCAAAGGCTGTCCCGTCCTCGATGGTCAGCTGGTAGAGCGAGAGATGATCCACGGCCAGCGATAGCGCCTGCGTCAGCTCCGCCTCCCAATCTGCTGCCGTCTGGCCCTGCCGTGCATAGATCAGATCGAAACTCACGCGATCAAACACACCGCGCGCAATCTCGAAGGCCGCCATTGCCTCTTTTGCAGAGTGCAATCGCCCCAGCGCTTTGAGATCGGTTTCATTCAGCGACTGTATCCCCATCGACACACGATTGACACCGGCGTCACGGTAGCCCGCGAAACGTCCCGCCTCGACCGACGTCGGATTGGCCTCCAGCGTGATTTCCACGTCATTGGCCATAGGCCATGTCGCACGCACCTTCGTCAGCACGGCATCCACCACCTCGGGATCCATCAGGCTGGGTGTTCCGCCACCGAAAAAGACGGAGCGCAAGACGCGACCTTCGGTTTCCGCGCCGACACGCGCGATTTCGGTCAGATAGGCCTCTGCCCAGGCGTTCTGGTCAATCTGCGCCACAACATGAGAGTTGAAATCGCAATAGGGGCATTTGGCCTGACAGAACGGCCAATGGATATAGAGGCCGAAGCCCCCGTTTTCCCAGTCCTCAGCCAAAGCAGCCTGCGATCAGTTTCTTGAACGCATCTGCACGGTGGCTGATCTTGTTCTTTTCCCAGCGGTCCATCTCGCCAAAGGTGATGTCATAGCCTTCGGGCTGGAAGATCGGGTCATAGCCGTGTCCCTGATCGCCACGCATCGGCCAGACGATTTGGCCGGGCATCACACCGGGGAAAACCTCGTCATGCCCGTCGGGCCATGCGAGGACGAGCGTGCAACAGAAGCGCGCGGTGCGGGGGAAGGGGGCGTGTGCCGCCTCCAGCTCGGTCCATGCGCGCTCCATGGCCATGTGGAAATCACGGCCATTGGGTGTCTCAGCCCAATCGGCGGTGTAGACGCCGGGAGCGCCATCCAAGCCGTCAATCTCGATCCCGCTGTCGTCCGCCAGCGCGGGCAGTCCTGTGGCCCTGGCTGCCGCATGCGCCTTGATCCGTGCATTGCCCACGAAAGTGGTTTCGGTTTCCTCAGGCTCGGGCAGGCCATGATCGGCATTCGAGGTCAGCGTGACACCAAAGGGCGCCAGTAGATCGGCAATCTCTTCCAGCTTGCCACGGTTATGCGTAGCGATGACCAGTTCCTTGCCGTCGAACCTGCGCATCAGCTGACCGCCGCCAGTTGCGCCGCTGTCAGTTCCGCGATGCCCTTTTCGGCCAGATCAAGCAGCCCGTCCATCTGCGTGCGCGTGTAGGTCGCACCCTCGGCTGATATCTGCACTTCGATCAGCTTGCCACCGGTCATGACGAAATTGCCATCGACGCCCGCCTCTGAATCTTCGGGATAATCAAGATCCAACACATTCTGGCCCGCATAGACACCGCATGACACAGCAGCCACCGGATCAACCAGCGGGTCGGAGATCACATCGCCGGTCTTCATCAGTTTCAGCACCGCCAGCTTGAGCGCAACCCAACCGCCTGTAATCGAGGCGCAGCGCGTGCCGCCATCGGCCTGAATAACATCGCAATCCACGGTAATCTGGCGCTCGCCCAGTGCGACGCGATCCACACCGGCGCGCAGCGACCGTCCGATCAGCCGCTGGATCTCCTGCGTGCGACCCGACTGGCCGTTTTTGGCTTCGCGCCGCATGCGTGTGTTGGTTGCCCGTGGCAGCATCCCGTATTCCGCTGTGACCCAGCCCAAGCCGGAGTTTTTCAGGAACGGGGGCACGCGCTCGTCAATCGTCGCGGTGCAAAGGACATGGGTGTTCCCGCATTTGATCAGACAAGAGCCCTCGGCGTGCATCGTCACGCCAGTCTCGATGGTAATCGGGCGCATTTCGTTGGTCTGACGGCCGGATGGGCGCATGGGATCACTCCTTGTTGATTGCAACCTGTCGATACGCTGCCCACATATGGAATCCAACCCCGATTGACGCCGCGAGCGGCTTGGTTTTAATTGGCTCGCTTTCAACTCAGGACGCCCAAAGGACGCAATGACAGAGCAACTGCCGAACATCGAGGATATGAACGCCCGCTCGCGCGAGGTGTTCCGCCGCGTGGTCGAGGGCTATCTGGAAAGCGGCGCGCCCGTCGGTTCGCGCACGCTGACACGCGACTTTTCCGAAAAGGTGAGTGCGGCCACGATCCGCAACGTCATGCAGGACCTCGAGTATCTGGGCCTCCTGGGCAGTCCCCATGTCAGCGCAGGGCGCATCCCGACGCAACTTGGTCTGCGAATGTTCGTGGATGGCCTGCTCGAGGTTGGCGATCTCGACGGCAAGGACCGCGAGATGATCGACCGCACGCTGACCTCGAACAATCAGGATGTGACCTCCGTTCTGGATCAGGTCGGGCAGGCGCTGTCCGGCGTGACGCATGGGGCAAGCCTTGTGCTGACCCCGAAACATGAAGCGCCGATCAAACATATCGACTTCGTGTCGCTCAGCCGCGAACGCGCATTGGTGGTTCTGGTTTTTGCTGACGGCCATGTGGAGAACCGGGTCTTCACCCCGCCTGTCGGGCAAACGCCCTCATCCATGCGCGAGGCCGCGAATTTCCTCAACTCAATCGCAGAAGGCCACACGCTGTCGGAGCTGGGCAACGTCGTGAAACGCGAGATCGCTGCCCGCCGTCAGGAAATCGACGCCCTCGCCCGTGATCTGGTCGAGAACGGTCAGGCGCTCTGGCAGAACGAGGGCGAGCCCACGGAGCGTCTGATTGTCCGTGGCCGTGGCAACCTGTTGGGCGACAGCGAATCCGAGGCCGATCTGGCCCGCATCCGTACGCTTTTTGACGACCTCGAACGCAAGCGCGACATCGCCCAATTCCTTGATCTGGCCGAAGAGGGCGACGGGGTGCGCATTTTTATCGGCTCAGAGAATAAATTGTTCTCACTTTCGGGTTCATCTTTGGTCGTTTCCCCTTATATGAACGCCGACCGAAAGATCATTGGTGCCGTTGGCGTTATCGGGCCAACCCGCCTCAATTACGGCCGCATCGTGCCGATTGTGAATTACACTGCCAAGCTTGTCGGCAAGATGATCGCCGACCGCTCGTGAAGGGAAGAAAGATGTCTAGGAAAGACGAAGAGCTGCAAACGCTGGACGAACTCGCTGCCGAAGGTGACGAGATGGAGGCCACTGCCGCTGAAGGCGAGGCTACCGACGAGAGCTTTGACGAAATCGAAGCCCTGCGCGCCGAGCGTGACGAGTTCCGCGACAAATTCATGCGCGCGCTGGCTGATGCCGAGAACACCCGCAAGCGTGCGGAACGTGACCGCCGCGAGGCCGAGAACTATGGCGGCTCGCGCCTCGCGCGTGATCTGCTGCCGGTCTATGACAACATGGACCGTGCACTGAGGGTCGCGAAAGAAGGTGACGAGAAAGTGCCTGAATCGCTGCTCGAAGGCATCGAGCTGACCATGCGCGAGCTGATCAACGTCTTCAGAAAGCACGGCATCCAGCCGATCACGCCCGAAGTCGGCGAAAAGTTTGACCCAAAGATGCACGAAGCCATGTTCGAAGCACCACTGCCAGGCACCAAGGCCGGAGACATTATTCAGGTCTCGACTACGGGCTTCATGTTGCACGACCGTTTGCTGCGCCCTGCGCAGGTCGGCGTGTCGTCGATGAAGGCGTCGTAACAGGCGCCCCGAAACGCCTTGAAAACAAGCGACAGGGCGCGGGTTATTCCGCGCCTTTTGCCATTTCTGTGAGTTTGTAAATCAGGTCGAGCGCCTCGCGCGGGGTGAGCGTGTCAGGATGGACGTCCTTCAGGCGGGCCTCGACCTCGGATGATTTTGGCTTGACCGGCGCAGGCGCGGGGGTCGCCGAAAAGAGCGGCAGATCGTCGATGACCGCTTTCCGCGCCGTGCCGCCCTCGCGTTCGCCTTTCTCCAGCGCTTCAAGCACGACCTTGGCGCGTTCCACGACGACAGGCGGCAAGCCCGCCAGCCGCGCGACCTGCACCCCATAGCTGCGGTCGGCGGTGCCGCGCTTGACCTCGTGCAGGAAAATCACGTCGCCATCCCATTCCTTGACGGTGACCGTGGCGTTGTCGACACCCGCAAGCTTGCCGGCAAGCGTCGCCATCTCGTGATAATGCGTGGCGAAAAGCGCGCGGCAGCGATTCACGTCGTGCAGGTGTTCCAGGGTGGCCCATGCAATCGACAGGCCGTCATAGGTCGCTGTGCCGCGCCCGATCTCGTCAAGGATGACCAAGGCGCGGTCGTCGGCCTGATTGAGGATTGCGGCGGTTTCCACCATTTCTACCATGAAGGTCGAGCGCCCGCGTGCGAGGTCGTCAGATGCGCCCACACGGCTGAAAATCTGGCTGACCACGCCGATATGGGCCTCAGCGGCCGGAACAAAGCTGCCCATCTGCGCAAGGATCGCGAGCAATGCGTTCTGGCGCAGGAACGTCGATTTACCCGCCATGTTCGGGCCGGTCAACAACCAGATGTTCGCGCTTGTCAGATTACAGTCATTCGCCACAAAGGGCGCGCCAGACTTTTGCAGCGCGGCCTCGACCACAGGATGCCGCCCGCCCGCGATCTCGAAAGCGTGGCTGTCATCGACGCGGGGGCGGGTCCAGTTCTCAGTCACGGCCAGATGGGCGAGGGCGGCTGTCAGGTCGATCTCCGCCAACGCCCGTGCCAAGGCCCCCAAGGGTCCCGCGGTTGCGATGATCGCGCGGCGCAGGTCTTCGAACAGGCGCTTTTCAATCTCGAGCGCGCGGCCACCGGCATTGAGGATCTTGGTCTCGATTTCCGAAAGTTCGACGGTTGTAAAACGCACCTGATTGGCGGTGGTCTGGCGGTGGATAAAGGTTTCCGACAGGGGCGGGGCCATCATCTTTTCAGCGTGGGTGGCGGTGGTTTCGATGAAATAGCCCAGCACATTGTTGTGCTTGATCTTGAGGGACTGGACACCCGACAGGGTCACATAGTCCGCCTGCATCCCTGCAATCACCGACCGGCCCTCGTCGCGCAGCTTACGCACCTCGTCGAGCTCCGCGTCATAACCGGGCGCGATAAAGCCGCCGTCACGCGACAGTAGCGGTGGCTCGGCAATCAGCGCCTGATCCAGAAGGTCGAGCAGATCGTCGTGACCGGTCAGGTTCTTTGCCGCTTCGGCCAGCACCTGTGGCAGGTCGTCGGGCAGGGCTTGCGCCAGTTGTGCCGCCTGCCCAAGAGTATTGCGGATCGCCGCCATATCGCGCGGGCCGCCACGGTCGAGCGCCAGTCGTGACAGGGCGCGGTCGATATCATGGACGCCTTTCAGCGCATCGCGGATATCGCCGGAAAGTCGCGTGTTTTCAAATAGGTAACTGACTGCATCCTGCCGCGCGCCGATCACCTCTACATTGCAGGAGGGTGAGGAGAGCCGCCGTTCCAGCAACCGCGCACCGCCTGCTGTGACGGTCCGGTCAATGCAATGCAAAAGCGACCCTTGCCGCCCGTCGTTCATCGCGTGGGTCAGTTCCAGCGACCGCCGTGTTGCCGCGTCGATCTGCATCGCCGCCGATTGCCCTTCGCGCACGGGCGGGCGCAGCAAAGGCAGGTTCCCGCGCTGCGTGATGTCGAGGTATTCCGCGACAGCAGACATGGCCCCGATCTCGGCGCGGCTGAAGGTGCCGAAAGCATCAAGCGACCCGACCTTGTAAAGCGTGCAGAGCCGCTTTTCCCCGCTGGTGCTGTCAAAGGCAGCGGCCCCGAGGGGGGTGAGGGTCGCGCCTGCCTCTTCAATGACATTGGCCCATTGTCCTTCGGCCCCGTCGATCACGATCACTTCGCGCGGGGTGATGCGGGCGAGTTCCGGCCCCAAAGCGGCACCCGCGCAGGGCATCACATGAAATGCGCCCGTCGAGATATCGACCCAGGCCAGCGCGCCTTCGTCGCGGACGACATGGTAGGCGGCCAGAAAGTTATGGCGGCGCGCATCGAGCAGTGAATCCTCGGTCAGCGTGCCTGGGGTGACAAGGCGCACGACCTCGCGTTTCACCACGGCCTTGTAGCCGCGCTTTTTTGCCTCTGCGGGGCTTTCCATCTGTTCACAGACCGCCACGCGAAAGCCTTTGCGGATCAGGGTCAGGAAATAGCCTTCGGCGGCGTGATAGGGGACGCCGCACATCGGGATATCATCACCGTCATGCTTGCCGCGCTTGGTCAGCGCGATATCGAGCGCCTCGGCCGCCGCGACCGCGTCGTCAAAGAACATCTCGTAGAAATCGCCCATGCGATAAAAGAGCAGGGCGTCGGGGTGCTGCGCCTTGATCTCGAGATATTGCGCCATCATGGGCGTGACGTTTGTATTGCTGCTCATGCATCCCCCCGGATCATTGACGCGCACATTACCAGCCCATGTTAGCGACGAAACCCCGAAATCAACCCGTTGCGGGTCATTGCGTGAACCGGATATGTCTTGGAGACTGCCAAGGGGGGAACAAAGATGGCCAATAACAAACTCACCCGTGAGGACGCGTTGCAATTCCACATGCAACCGACCCCCGGCAAATGGGAGATTCAGGCCACCGTCCCCATGACCACCCAGCGCGATCTGTCGCTCGCCTATTCCCCGGGTGTGGCGATCCCTTGCGAGGAAATCGCTGCCGATCCGGCCACCGCCTATGACTACACCAACAAGGGCAACCTTGTGGCCGTGATCTCGAACGGGACGGCTGTTCTGGGTCTGGGCAACCTTGGTGCGCTGGGCTCCAAGCCGGTGATGGAAGGCAAATCGGTCCTGTTCAAACGCTTTGCCGATGTGAACTCTATCGACCTTGAGCTCGACACTGAAGACCCCGAGGAATTCATCAAGGCCGTGCGCTTGCTGGGGCCGACATTCGGCGGCATCAATCTCGAGGACATCAAGGCGCCCGAGTGTTTCATCATTGAACAGACGCTCAAGGAACAGATGGACATTCCGGTGTTCCACGACGACCAGCACGGCACCGCTGTGATCTGTGCGGCAGGTCTGCTGAACGCGCTGCATCTGTCAGGCAAAAAGATCGAGGACGTGAAAATCGTCCTCAATGGTGCGGGGGCTGCGGGCATCGCCTGTCTGGAACTGCTCAAGTCCATGGGCGCGCGTCACGAGAACTGTATCATGTGCGACACCAAGGGCGTGATCTATCAGGGCCGCACCGAAGGCATGAACCAGTGGAAGTCGGCCCATGCGGTCAAGACGGAGATGCGCACGCTCGATGAGGCCATGAAGGGCTGCGACGTCTTTCTGGGTGTCAGCGCCAAAGGTGCTGTGACGCAGGAAATGGTTGCCAATATGGCCCCGAACCCCGTCATCTTCGCCATGGCGAACCCCGATCCCGAGATTACTCCCGAAGACGCCCATGCCGTCCGCGAGGATGCCATCGTCGCCACAGGCCGCAGCGACTATCCCAATCAGGTGAACAACGTCCTCGGCTTCCCGTATCTGTTCCGCGGCGCGCTTGATATCCACGCCCGCGCCATCAACGACGAAATGAAGATCGCATGTGCCGAGGCACTGGCTGCTCTGGCGCGTGAGGACGTACCCGACGAGGTCGCCATGGCCTATGGCACGAAACTGACCTTCGGCCGCGATTACATCATCCCGACCCCTTTCGATCCGCGTCTGATCCACCGCATCCCGCCTGCTGTGGCAAAGGCCGGCATGAAAACCGGCGTCGCCCGCCGCCCCATCGTCGATATGGACGGCTACGAGCTGTCACTCAAAACCCGCATGGACCCGACACAGTCGATCCTGCGCAGCCTGAACGCCCGCGCCCGCGCCAACCAGTCCATCGTGGTTTTTGCCGAAGGCGACGATCCGCGCGTGCTGCGCGCCGCTGTTCAATATCAGCGCGCTGGCATGGGCAAGGCGCTGATCGTGGGACGCGACGACGACGTGAAAAAGAAGCTCACCGCCGAAGGCATGCCCGAAGCCTTCGCCGAGCTGGAAATCGTCAACGCCGCCAACACCACCCATCTGGAGACTTACAAGCAGTTCCTCTACCGGCGTCTGCAGCGCAAGGGCATGGATATGCAGGACGTTCACCGTCTGGCCGCGCGCGACCGTCATGTGTTTGCTGCATTGATGCTGGCGCACGGCCATGCGGACGGGATGGTCACCGGGGCCACCCGCAAGTCCGCCCATATCCTTGAATTGATCAACCATGTCTTTGACGCGCAACCCCATGACGGTGCCGTGGGTGTGACCGCGCTCCTCCACAAGGGCCGGATCGTGCTGATCTCCGACACGCTGGTCCATGAATGGCCCGACGAGAATGACCTCGCCGATATCGCCGAGCGCGGTGCCGCCGTCGCACGCGAATTGGGTCTGGAACCGCGCGTGGCTTTCCTGTCCTTCTCGACCTTCGGCTACCCGGTCTCGGAGCGGGCTGAAAAGATGCACAAGGCGCCCAAGGTACTTGACGCGCGCAAGGCGGATTTCGAATACGAAGGCGAAATGACCGTCGATGTGGCTCTGAATGTGAAGGCGCAGGAAAGCTATCCGTTCCAGCGGCTGACCGGCCCTGCCAACGTGCTGGTCGTGCCCGCACGGCACTCGGCCTCGATCTCGGTCAAGCTGATGCAGGAAATGGCGGGCGCCACCGTCATCGGTCCGATCCTGTCGGGCATCGGCAAGCCGATCCAGATCTGCTCGACCGTGTCGACGGTGAACGACATCCTCAACATGGCCGTGATTGCGGCCTGCAAGGTCGACTGATGGCGATCTGGAACCTCGGCTCGATAAACGCGGATTTCGTCTATAGCGTGCCGCATGTGCCGGCCCCGGGAGAAACGCTCGCCTCGACTAAGCGGCAGATGTTTCTGGGTGGCAAGGGCACAAATATGTCCGTCGCCGCCGCCCGCGCAGGGGCACGGGTGAACCACATCGGTGCCGTGGGCGACGACGGGCGCTGGGCGGTTGAGCGCCTGCTGGAATACGGCGTCGATACACGCAACATCACGGTGATCGGGACAGAGACCGCGCAGGCCATCATCATGGTCGATCCCCATGGCGAGAACAGCATCGTGCTGCACCCCGGAGCCAACGCCGAAATCCCGCAAGCCACGCTGCAGGCCGCCCTGTCCGAGGCGGAAACCGGCGACTGGCTGGTGATCCAGAACGAAACCAACCTGCAAAGAACGGCAGCCAGCCTTGGCAAAAAGCTCGGGCTTCAGGTGGCCTATGCGGCAGCCCCCTTTGATGCAGAGCGCGTGCAGGCAGTGTTACCCTATCTCGATTTCCTGATCCTGAACGCGGTCGAGGCCGAGCAACTGGCGCAAGCCACAGGCCAGTCACCTGACGATCTGCCCGTGCGCGATGTGATCGTGACGCGCGGGTCGGAGGGCGCGGATTGGTACGGAGCTGAAGGCAAACAGCATTTTCCAGCGATCAAGGTCATGCCCGTCGATACCACCGGCGCGGGGGATACCTTTACCGGCTATGTGCTAGCAGGGCTCGATCGCGGGATGCCCATGGCACAGGCGATTGCGCAGGCGACCAAGGCCGGGGCGTTGATGGTTACCCGCCACGGCACGGCGGACGTCATCCCCGACCTGTCAGAGGTGCAGGCGTTCAATCAGTGATGCGCAAAAGGGGCCGCATCACCCCATAGCGCCAGCACGCGCTGGTCCCGCCCGCAGGCATCGCGATAAAAGGCATATGCCTCCGACTGCACCTTGATCCCGCGGCGGGTAATGACGCGGTTTGTGCCTTTGTAGTAATCCTGATGATACCCTTCGGCCTCGTAAAAGGTCGCGGCGTCAAGGATCGGTGTCACAATCCGCTGGCCCAGCGCGGCTTGGGCGCTCGCCTTGGCGGCTTCGGCGGCTGCACGTTCTTCGGGCGTGGCGACAAAGACAGCGGTGCGATAGCTCTCACCACGATCACAGAACTGCCCGCCCGCATCCGTCGGATCGACCGAGCGGAAGAAGGCATGGAGCAGCTGTTCGTAGCTGACCACATCCGCATCATAGGTGATCTCGACCGCCTCATAGTGGCCAGAGCCTTTGATGGTCTCGTAGGTCGGATTGCTGGTGGTGCCGCCGGTATAGCCTGAAACGACCTCGGACACGCCCTGCACCTTTTCGAAATCTGCCTCGACGCACCAGAAACAGCCGCCCGCGAAAGTTGCGGTCTGGATGTCTTCGGCGAAGCTGGCGGCGGGCAGCAGGGTCAGAGCAAGGAAAAGGGGTTTCAACATGGCGGCTCTCCTTTGCATCCCAGTTATGCTCCCCGGATCCAATCCGCCAATCACTGACACAGAATCTCACGGTCTTATTATTGGCCCCCATATATCCCGGGTGAGGCGCGGCCTGCGCCGAGGGCAGAGCCCTCCGTCACAACGCTTGCATGACACACGGCAATCTGCATCACTCGCGCTGCAAGCAAAGGACCGCGCCATGCCCGAAGTCACCGCCCATCAGGCCGAAGAAGACGCCCGCAACGACAACATCCTGATCTATGTCGACGGAAAGATCGTGCCGAAGCACGAGGCAACGGTCAGCGTCTATGACAGCGGCTTCATGCTCGGAGATGGGGTGTGGGAGGGGCTGCGGCTCTACGATGGCAAATGGGCTTTTGTCGACGAACATATCGACCGGTTGTTCGAGGCCGCCAAGGCGATCGACCTTGATATCGGCATGGACCGCGCCGGCGTCATGCAGGCGCTGGAAGACACGCGCGCCGCCAACAAGATGACCACCGACGCCCATGCGCGGCTGATGGTGACCCGCGGGGTCAAGGTGCGGCCCTTCCAGCACCCGAGCCTCTCGCGCTCGGGTCCGACCTTCGTGATCATCATGGAGCATTCGAAACCGAAGATCCCGCGCCCGATCACACTGGCCACCGTCCCGCACCAGCGCGGTTTGCCCATGACGCAGGATCCCAAGCTCAACAGCCATTCGAAACTGAACTGCATCCTCGCCTGCATCGCCGCGCAAAAGGCGGGCGCGGACGAGGCATTGATGCTCGACGTGCATGGGTTCGTGAATACCACCAACGCCTGCAACTTCTTCATCGTCAAAAAGGGCGCCGTCTGGACCAGCACCGGCGACTACTGCATGAACGGCATCACGCGGCAAAAGGTGATCGACCTCTGCCGCGCCAACGACATCCCGGTCTACGAGCGGAACTATTCGCTGGTCGATACCTATGCGGCGGACGAGGCCTTCCTGACCGGCACCTTCGGCGCACAAACCCCTGTCAGCCATATCGACGGACGACAGATCGGGACCGGAGAATTGGGCCCTGTTACCGCACGTCTGCGCGCACTTTACAAAGATCTGGTGGCACGGTCATGACGCCCGTCTGTCTGTACAGCAGCCATACCCGAGCCATACGCCAGCCATACAGCAGCCATACGCGGTCTGGCACATGAGAATCGCCATGTGGTCAGGCCCGCGGAACCTCTCGACCGCGATGATGTATGCCTTCGGTAACCGCCCCGATTTCGCGGTCTGGGACGAGCCCTTCTACGCTCCGTATCTTGCTGCAACGGGCCTCGAACACCCGATGCGCGACGCGATCCTCGCAGCCCACGAAACTGACCCCACAAAGGTCGCGGCCCGCTGCGCCGGAGAGATCCCCGACGGCAAAAAACACTTCTATATGAAGCACATGCCGCATCACATGTTGCCCGACTTCCCGCTCGATTGGGCGAAGGAATGCGTGAACATCCACCTGATCCGCCACCCCGCCCGCGTGATCGCCAGCTACGGGGCAAAGCGGGACGAGATGACGCTGGAGGACATCGGTTATCCCCAGCAAACAGCGCTCTATGACCGGATTGGCGGCATCGTGATCGACAGCGCCGATATCCGCGCCGACCCCGAAAAGATGCTCCGAAAACTCTGTGATTCCATAGGCTTGGACTTTGACCGCGCCATGCTCTCATGGCCCGCTGGCCCCCGCAAAGACGATGGTATCTGGGCCGCGCATTGGTACAACGCCGTGCATCAAAGTACCGGTTTTGCAGGCGCCGAAGGCCCGCTGCCCGCGCTTGACGAAGCCCAAGAAAAAATGCGGCACCTCGCGATACCGCATTATGAAAAACTCGCCGCCGTGAAACTCTAGGCCCCTGTTATTGTTGGCCCAAAAATATCCCGGGGGAGGCGCATCGCGCCGGGGGCAGAGCCCCTCTCAGGCCCTGCGGTTCCGCGCCGCCAGCAGCTTCAGCCGCAGCGCATTCAGCTGGATAAAGCCTTTCGCGTCGGTCTGGTCGTAGGCACCCATATCCTCTTCAAAGGTCACATGGGCCTCGGAATAGAGCGACTTGTCCGACCAGCGGGCGACAGTGTTCACGGACCCCTTGTAGAGCTTCACCCGCACGGTGCCGCTGACGTGTTCCTGTGACTTGTCGATCAGTGCCTGCAGCATCTCGCGCTCGGGGCTGAACCAGAAGCCGTTGTAGATCAGTTCCGCATAACGCGGCATGATGCTGTCCTTGAGGTGACCCGCACCGGAATCCAGCGTGATCTGCTCGATGCCGCGGTGGGCTTCCAGCAGGACGGTGCCGCCGGGGGTTTCATAGATGCCGCGGGACTTCATGCCGACAAAGCGGTTCTCGACCAGATCAAGACGGCCGACGCCGTGCTTGCCGCCCAGCTCGTTTAGCTTGGTCAGGATCGTGGCGGGCGACATGCGCTCGCTATTGATCGCCACGGCATCGCCGCGTTCGAATGTGATTTCGACCATCTCGGCCGTATCGGGCGCATCCTCTGGCGCAACTGTGCGCTGATAGACGTAGTCGGGTGCTTCCTGTGCGGGATCTTCCAGAACCTTCCCCTCGGAAGACGTGTGCAGCAGGTTCGCGTCCACGCTGAACGGCGCATCGCCGCGCTTGTCCTTTGCGACGGGGATCTGGTTCTGCTCGGCAAATTCGATCAGCTTGGTACGGCTGGTCAGGTCCCATTCCCGCCATGGGGCGATGACCTTGATTTCGGGGTTCAGCGCATAGGCAGCCAGTTCGAACCGCACCTGATCGTTGCCCTTGCCGGTGGCGCCATGGGCCACGGCGTCGGCACCTTCGGCGGCGGCAATCTCGACCAGACGCTTGGAAATCAGCGGACGGGCAATCGAGGTGCCCAGCAGGTAAAGACCTTCATAAAGCGCATTGGCACGGAACATCGGGAAGACGAAGTCACGAACAAATTCCTCGCGTAGGTCCTCGATATAGACGGCAGAGGCACCCATCATCTCGGCCTTCTTGCGGGCAGGCTCCAGTTCCTCGCCCTGACCGAGGTCAGCGGTAAAGGTCACGACCTCGCAGCCGTATTCGGTCTGCAGCCACTTGAGAATGATCGAGGTATCAAGGCCACCGGAATAGGCCAGAACAACTTTCTTCGGAGCAGTCATACGCGTTGTGCCTTTGCGTCAAATGGGATTGCGAAGGCGCGATAGCGGGTTTTGGCCAGAGGGGCAAGGAGTGGGCTGTTGACCGGCCTTTCTGACCGTGCAACCTGAGGGCAGCCCAAGCGACGGAGAACAACCAATGGCCTTCCAGATCATCCGCCACGCCTTTCGCATGGTTTTCGGCAACCTGCGCGAAGCGCTCAAGGTCTCGGTCGGACCCTCCCTGATTCTGATGGTGATCTTTCTGGTGGCAGTGGCCATGATTGGCGAAACGGGCGGCATGTTCGACCGATCATCCCCAATGGGGGGCGCCGAGCCGATGCAGCCAATAGCGGCACTGATCATCCTTATCTTGGTCCCCGTCCTGCTCTTCATTGTCTCATGGGTCGCTGTGGCGTGGCACCGCTTCATCCTGCTTGAAGAGTATCCCGGACTGCTGCCGCAAATGGCAGACAGACCCATCGTGGCCTATGCGGGGCGTTCAATCGTCTATGGTTTCGTTATCACGCTTGCTGCATTTCCGTTGGTCTTCCTGGCGATTCCGTTGCTGATGGCAGGCGACGGGATCGCAAGTATCGTCCTCTTTATCGGGATTACGGGATTCATGACTTTTCTCTGGCTGCGGATCGCAATTGAACTGCCGTCCATCGCCGTGGGCAAACCCATCTCTATGGGTGATGCATGGCGCGCTTCGAAGGGAATGTCCGGCACGATCTTCGGTGTGGCCTTCCTGCTGATGGGGATCAACGGGCTGTCCACCGTGCTGACGGCGCAGGTTTCCGCAATTTTGCCGATCATCGGCTTCGCTCTGGATATCGCGCTGCAATGGACGGTGCTAATGCTGGGCGTCAGCATTCTGACAACCTTCTACGGTCACCTGATCGAAGGCCGCGACCTGCCCAATTAGGCCTCCGTCATTATTGGC
>CAXQAV010000455.1:0-4018 GCA_964221795.1 Luminiphilus sp.
TTGACGATCTGGCCCAGATGGTCCATCCGGACCATATCCTGCCGGTGGAAGAGGCCGCGGATATTCCCGCTTTTGAGCCGATCTACCCGCTCCATGCCGGCATCACACAAAAGGCGATGTGGAAGGCCTCACGCTCAGCTGTTGCGCTTGCGCCTGACCTGCCGGAGTGGATTGATCCTGCGCTGAAACAGAAAGAAGGCTGGTTAGATTGGCGCGACGCGTTTGAGGCGGCCCATAACCCGCAGGCAACAACGGACCTGTCGCCCCACGCCAAGGCCCGCGAGCGGCTAGCCTATGACGAATTGCTGGCACATCAACTGACGCTGGCACTCGCCCGCGCGGCTGTGCGCAAGGCCAAGGGCTATGCCTCTGTCGGCACGGGCCGTCTGACCGCGAAAGTCCTGCAAAGCCTGCCTTACAAGCCAACCGGCGCTCAGACGCGCGCCATCTCCGAGATTGCCGCCGACCTTGCGGCCCCGTTGCGGATGAACCGGCTGCTGCAGGGCGACGTGGGCTCCGGGAAGACTCTTGTCGCACTGATAGCCCTGCTTACCGCGGTCGAGGCAGGCGGGCAGGGGGTGATGATGGCCCCCACCGAGATTCTGGCCCGTCAGCATCTGGACGGGTTGCAGCCATTGGCCGATGCGGCGGGGGTGCGACTGGAGATCCTGACGGGCCGCGACAAAGGGGCAGCCCGCCGCGAGAAACTGGCCGATCTGGCCGCGGGTAACATCCATATCCTCGTCGGCACCCATGCGGTCTTTCAGGCGGATGTGGACTTCGCCGATCTGCGTCTGGCGGTCATCGACGAACAGCACCGGTTTGGTGTGGCGCAGCGTATGGAACTTGGCAGCAAGGGGCATGCGGTCGACGTGCTGGTCATGACGGCCACGCCGATCCCGCGCTCGCTTGCGTTGGCGCAATATGGTGACATGGATGTCTCGGTCCTGGATGAAAAACCGCCGGGGCGGACGCCGGTGCAGACCGCGCTGGTCTCTGCGGCGCGCATGGAGGAAGTCGTCGCGAAGCTCCACCATGCTATTGCTGAGGGGCGTCAGGCCTATTGGGTCTGTCCTCTGGTGGAAGAGAGCGAGGTGCTAGAGGTGACAGCCGCGGAGGAGCGGTTCAAACGCCTCCGCGCCGCATTTGGCGAGTGTCTTGTGGGGCTGGTCCATGGCCAGATGCCACCGGCGGAAAAGGATGCCGCGATGGCCGCTTTTGTCGCGGGGCAGACCAAGGTTTTAGTTGCCACGACCGTGATCGAGGTTGGCGTAAACGTGCCCAATGCGTCGATCATGGTGATCGAACATGCCGAACGGTTCGGTCTGGCACAGCTCCACCAGTTGCGCGGCCGCGTGGGGCGGGGTGCTGCCGCATCCACCTGTCTTTTGCTTTACCACCCACCGCTGAGTGAAAGCGGCAAGAAGCGTCTGGAGATATTGCGCGCAACAGAAGACGGCTTTCGCATCTCTGAAGAAGACCTTGCGATGCGGGGGGCAGGGGACGTGATTGGCACCGCCCAATCGGGCATTCCGCGCTTTCGCATTGCCGATCTGGAAAGGCAGGCAGCCCAGATGGCTGTGGCCCAAACCGATGCCCGTGCCCTGTTGCAGGCAGATCCAAAACTCGAAACTGCGCGGGGCAAGGCCGCACGGACCCTGCTTTGGCTCATGGAACAAGACAAAGCGATCCGTTTCATTTCAGTGGGTTAGCCTGTTCGTTCCAAAATGTTCGCAAATGTTCTTAAAAAGTTCTTTACAGTGTCGTCGGGTTATGAGAACAAAGTAGCAACAGAACATTGAGGGAACATCACATGGCACAAGAGATCAAATCCGTCCTGATACGCTCGCGTGACACGATTGTTGCTGATGCTGCTGGTGTGGTGGCCTTGATGGTCCTGCTGATTGTCGGATTGGCCTTGCCCGGGCTGGTTTGATTTGCCTGACGGCTCGGGTCCGGTGCATCGCATTGCCTGTCCCAAGAATGCAATGTGACGACCTGCCTATCCTAGTCCAAAGCGGAGAATTGCCTCTCTCCGATTGAACACCGGACCGGACCCGACCGTTTATTTCCCTGCCGCCGCTCCCTTTTCCCGGGATGCGGCGGTTTTTTATGCGCTGGCTTGGGCGTCGTTCAGGGCGTCGAGTGTCGCGTCAAAAGCCAGCATGATGGACGCATGGCGGTTCTTGTAGTCCTTGGCGGGTTGCAGGACCTCAAGTTCCGCGAACGGGGCAGGTGGCACCGGGCCGTCTTCCTTGAGCATGGCGTAAAGCGCATCGCGACCAGCCTGAATTTCGGGCAATGTAAGACCCACGATGTTGGCACCGACGATTGCGGCCGCAGCTTGTCCCAAAGCGCAGGCTTTCACATCCTGCGCATAGTCGGTGACGACACCATCGGTGACCTTTACATCAACGGTCACGGTCGATCCGCAAAGGGGCGCGCGTCGTTTGGCGGTAGCCGTCGGGTTCTCCAGTCGTTTCGTGCGCGGCATATCTGCAGCCAGCGCCAGAATGCGGCCTGAGTAGAGTTTGATGAGATCGGTTTCCGCAGACATTGCGTTGCCCTTTGTCTTGGTCCTTCGTAGATAGTCCCCAACTAGCTGCTTGCAAAGGTGCTTCAGATGACTTTTGACCCCGCGACCCTTACCTACAACGAGGCGGGCCTGATCCCTGCGATCGCGCAGGACGCGTCAACAGGTGAGGTCCTGATGATGGCATGGATGAATGCCGCGGCGGTCAAACAGACGCTCGAGACCCGCAAGGTGACCTATTGGTCCCGCTCGCGTCAGGCCTTCTGGGTCAAGGGTGAAACCAGTGGTCACACGCAAGAGCTGGTCGATTTCCGTGTCGACTGCGACCGCGATTGCCTTCTCGTGGTGATTAACCAGACCGGTCCGGCCTGCCATACGGGTCGTCATAGCTGTTTCTATACGGCTGTCAGGGACGATGCGGAAGTCGAGATTTCCCAACCAGTTACTTGAACCCGATCATCTTCCGGATGTCGGCGGGAGTGTAGCCTTCGTCGCGGTACTTGGCGATGGCCTTCGAGTTGTCGATCTTGGCGAGGCGGTTACCGTCCTCATCCAGAATGAGCCCGTGATGGTAATAGACGGGCGTACGGTACCCGAGCAGATTCTGCAAAAGAACGTGGAGCGGGGTGACGGCCCGAAGGTCGGTTCCTCGCACCACATGGGTGATCTCTTGACGCATGTCGTCATGGACGCAAGCCAGATGATAGGCAGGATCGCCGGTCTCTTTGCGTTGCAGCACGGGATCGCCCAGCCGGCCCAGGAGTGATTTTTCGGTGACGCGGAAAAGACCCGAACTGGCGCCGGTTTCTTCATAGCGCATAGGCTTTTCAATCCGAGCGAGCGCCTTTGCGACGTTCAGACGTAGGGCATCTCCGGTCTTCTTGTCCTTCAGCGTCCGCTTGCGGCAAGTTCCCGGATAGACGAGGCCGTCTGCGCCTTGCTTTGCTCCGGCTGCCGCGATCTCTTTGCGTGTGCAACTGCACGGATAGAGCAAGCCCATCGTGGCGAGCTTGCCCAGGACGCGGGTGTATTCGTCATCATGTTCCGACTGGCGCAGCACTGGTGTCGGCCAGCGTAGACCAAGCCAGTGCAGATCCTCGTAAATCGCTTCCTCGAATTCCGGTCTGCACCGCGTGCTGTCCGTATCTTCGATGCGCAAGAGTGCTTTGCCGCCAAGACTTTGGGCATGTGACCAGACAGTCAGCGCCGAAAACGCATGCCCCAGATGCAGTAGGCCAGTCGGCGAAGGGGCAAAACGGGTAATCATGTGCGACGCAGGATGATGACGTCCGACCCCATGCCGACGTCTTCCAGATGGGGCCCGTGTTCGCGGAAAATCACCTCTGCCGCACCATCCTGACAGACATCTGCGAGCGCTTGCGCATAGCTGTCATCGGCCAGTGTCGGATCGTTGAAGGACAGCGCCAGAAGTCCTCCCGAGGGCAATTTCGCGACAAGCGGTGCCAGCGTCTCTGGCGGAGCGGC
>CAXQAV010000456.1:0-2352 GCA_964221795.1 Luminiphilus sp.
GCGGCGGCTGCCGTCATCGCGGGGCTCGGCATCAATGGTGATCGCCTGCGCAGGACAAACAGCTTCGCAGAGTTTACAGGCAATGCAGCGTTCCTCGCCGTTGGGATAACGGCGCAGGGCGTGCTCCCCACGGAAACGAGGGCTAAGCGGGCCCTTCTCATGCGGATAGTTCACAGTCGCCTTCGGCGAGAAGAAATACTTCAAGCCCAGCTTCATGCCGACCCAGAAGTCCTGCAGCAGGAAGTATTTGGCAGCGCGGTTGTAGTCGATCTGAGTCATGGATTAACCCCCCATCGTCCAGCGGGCCCAGAAGCCGCCGAATACTTCGAATTTGGCAAGGAAAGACACGATGACGACCCAGGCCAGCGACATCGGCAGGAAGACCTTCCAACCGATCCGCATCAGCTGGTCATAGCGGTAGCGCGGTGTGATCGCCTTCACCCTCGCGAAGATGAAGAAGCAGAAGGCCATTTTCAGGACCATCCAGAAGATACCATCCGGCAGGAACGGCACAGGCGACAGCCAACCACCGAGGAACAGCAGGCTGATCAGGGCGCACATCAGCACCACAGCCATCAACTCGCCGATCATAAAGAGCAGGAACGGCGTGGACGAGTATTCAACCTGATACCCCGCCACCAGTTCTGATTCCGCCTCAGGCAGGTCGAAAGGTGGACGGTTGGTTTCGGCCAGTGCCGAGATCAAGAAAAGGAACAGCATCGGGAAATGTGCGACCCAGTACCAATTGAACAGGCCCGCATTGCCATCCTGCGCACGCACGATGTCCGAGAGGTTCATCGAACCGGTCGAGATGATCACACCGATGATGATGAGACCGATCGAGACTTCGTAAGAAATCATCTGCGCGGCAGACCGCAGCGATCCGAGGAATGGGTACTTCGAGTTTGACGCCCAACCACCCATAATCACGCCATAAACTTCGAGCGAGCTGACGGCAAAGACGTAAAGGATCGCCACGTTCACATCGGCCAGCACCCAGCCTTCGTTGAAGGGGATCACGGCCCAAGCGATCACCGCCAGAACAAAGGCGATCATCGGGGCAAGGAAGAAGACGAACTTGTCGGCCCCTGCGGGCACGACGATTTCCTTGACGATGTATTTCAGGAAGTCCGCAAACGACTGCAGCAGACCAAAAGCCCCCACAACGTTCGGCCCTTTACGCATCTGCACAGCAGCCCAGACCTTGCGGTCGGCATACATAAGAAACGCCAGCGCCAGCAGCAACGGGATCAGCACCAGCAGACACTGGCCAAGGATCAAAAGGACAATCCCAAGGTTGGTTTGTGTAAAGAATTCAACCATTGATCTCGTCCTTATTCCGCTGCCATCGGCGCCGACTTGCGGGCCTTCGCGTTTGCGCTCAGTTCGGCCATCAGGGTCGAGGCGCGGGCAATCGGGTTCGTCAGATAAAAGTCGCGGATCGCGTTCTTGAAGGTCGCATCGCCGAGTTTACCGGCTGGCAGCGGCTGCCATGCGTTCTCGGGCACCTCGTCAATCTTGGCGAGATGCGGCACCGCCTTGACGACCGCCTGACGCAGTTGTGCAAGGCTGTCGAATGGCAGCGTGGCGCCCAGTTCGGCAGAGAGCGCACGCAGGATCGCCCAGTTCTCTTTCGCCTCACCGGGAGGGAAGCTGGCACGCAGCGCAAGCTGCGGACGGCCCTCGGTGTTCACGAACAACCCGTTTTCTTCGGTATAGGCCGCAGACGGCAGGATGATGTCGGCGCGATGCGCACCGCGGTCACCATGGCTGCCCTGATAGATCACGAAAGCATCGGCGGCGATATCCACCTCGTCAGCACCAAGGTTGTAGATCACCTCGGCCGCATTGACGTCAGCCATTCCGTTTGGCGCAACCGCACCCACATCCAGCGCACCGACGCGGCCAGCGGCAGTGTGCAGCACCAACAGCTTAGACCCGGACGCCTCGCACATTGACTGAATTTCTGCCAGAACGGCGGCTCCATCGGCCTCGTTCAAAGCACCCTGCCCGACAATCGTGATTGCGCGCTTGCCGGTCACGCTGCCTGCAGATTTCTTCAATTCGGCCAGCGCGTCGCGCCCAGTGCCGACATGGTCCACGTCATAGGTCAGATCTGCGGCTTCTCCGACCAGTCCGACCCAAGCACCCTTGCTCCAAGCCTTGCGAATACGGGCGTTCAGTACGGGGGCTTCGTCACGCGGATTGGTGCCGATCAGCAGGATCATCTCTGCGTCGTCGATCTCTTCGATCGTTGCATTGCCCACATATGCCGAGCGGTTATCGGCAGGCAGTTTCGCACCATCGGTGCGGCACTCCACAACGCCGCCCTGCCCTTCGATCAATTGCTTC
>CAXQAV010000457.1:0-4518 GCA_964221795.1 Luminiphilus sp.
AGCAGTGCGGCCATCATGGCCCAGATGAAGATATCGGCTGTGCCCATGCTGGTCGGGGCGATGATGCCTTTGGCGATGGTGGAGACGACGTCTCCGCCTGCGATCAGAGCGCCGGCGCTTTCGAATACGACGGCAATCGCAATCGCGCCGCCCATGCTGAGTGCGTTGGCACCCACTGCGGGGCCCATGTTGTTGGCAACGTCGTTCGCGCCGATGTTGAGCGCCATATAGGCGCCAAAACAGGCGGCGATGATCACGATCATGCCGTTGTTGGACTGGCCGAAAAACACGGCGGCGGCGAGACCTGCAAGTGCAACAAATATAAAGGCAATTCCGGGTCCGACCATTGGTCTGCCGACATATTGCGTGGCCCGTTCCAGATTGGAAAAGCGCGCAAGGTCGCGATCCAAAGTCTCAAAATGGCGCGGATCGCCCTGTTGGTCTGTCATGCTGTCCCCCCTGACTTGGGCATATGTGTAGCCTTGTCGGCGGCGTGCGATCAATGCGTTTGTGCCGGATCGGGGCGGGTGGTGGAAATGGCGATCGGGGCTGGCTGCATCGCGTCGGCACAACGTCGGCGTCACGTCGGGCAGATCGGCTCGGTGGAGCAGGGCCGCGTTAACCCTTTGGTGAGACACTCCCCATCCTGACAGAAAGGACCGCCATGGACGAAGAGTACCACAGACGCAACATGGAGCTATACGGCAGGGCAAAGGCGCGGGAAGAGGCGGCAGCCAACCCCAAACCCCCGCCGCAGCCAGCCATGACCCGCGCCCAGCGCCTGAGCCGCGAGAAGGTCTTCCGGTTTTTCGCCGAGGACAGCCTGAACGACCAGCGGACGCTGGAGTTCACCTTGCGCGAAGAGGTGCCGGAGGCCTGGCACACGCTGGAATACGATCTGGATGTGGTGGAGGCGAAGGTGAAGGTGAAGGTGACGCTCTGGCTGGATAAGAGCGTGGCGCAATTCTATCGCGGGATGGGAAAGGATATCAGGCGCGGATCAACCGGATCCTCGCGCTCTATGCGCATATGAAGATCGCGAAGTTCATCGATGTGGAGAAGGCGATGAAGGAGAAGTGGGGGTTGGAGTAGGGGGCAGTCAGTAATGGGTGAGTGATTGCCAAATAGTCTTGACATTCTATTCCTGCGGCATCCCTGCGACTTCCATCGCAATAAGCCAACGATCCAACGCACCTGGTGCCGTCCAAATGCGCGTTTCAATGTCTCTCACACGCGCGACCGTCCAATCAGGGTTCTCATCGAGGTAGACTGCCATCGCCTCCTCAGCCGCTTCGTCGTTGCCATTGCAGTGATGAATTGCCGACAGAAGTTTGTTGGCTGCGATGGGCATGGATGGTGCAGCTTTGAAAGTGCTGAGAGCTTGGGAACATTCACCGATCTGCCACTGTGCCCAAGCCCTGTTCCAGTAGAGATCAAGTAGCGAAGTCAGCTATTTCTCGGCCGAACTGCAAACTGAAACCAGTGACTGTGGCCGTCGGAGAAATCGGGTCGAATATTTTGAGACAACGACCTCAGGCCAGGGAGATCGACGCCTGTATGAATGGGAAATCTTCATCCCCGAGGATTTCAGCTACACCGCAAGCGGCGCACGTTTGACAGCAGGTCAGTTCGAGACCGGAACGGATATGCTTTATGGCTTCGAACTGAATAACGAAGGATTGACGTTTCGGACGCGCATCTGCGTCCCTGCCGAGGAATTCGGATCGTGGCACAGTATTTCTGTCCGTATTCAATATGATTCAACGCCAAGGCGTTCATTGAAAGACAAGACGCCAGGCCTCTTTATCGTGACTTGTGATGACGAGGTGCTGGTTGATGGTTCCGGTCGCCCCAACATTGCTGAGGGCGGAACAATTCAGTTCCGATACGGCCTCTTCGGTGCGATGGATATACCGGAGACTGACAACGTCTCCGTTTCCTATCGAAACGTAAAGATTTCAGATTGGTAGTCTTCTTTGTGCACGTCGGTCACTTGCCGAAATGGATAGCCCCCTACCTGACAAACTTCTTATGCTTCATCCGCTTCGGCTCGAGGGCATCCGCGCCCAGCCGGGCCTTCTTGTCTTCCTCGTCATCCGTAAACCCGCCCTGGAACCACTCCACATGGGCGTCGCCCTCAAACGCGAGGTCATGCGTGAAATCCGGTCGCCGATGACGCGGTCGTAGCCGGCATGAACGTGGCGGGTCGCCTGCGCGCCCGCCTGATCCTCCCGCCTCTTCCTTCCCCGCCCGCCTCCGCCGCAGGCTGCTACCGCCCGGGGCCGCAGCTCCCGACAGACCAAGGCCCGCGCCATTACCGAGACGCGGGCCCGTGCGCTTTTGCGCGGGAGCAGTCGCGGCCTCTGTCCCGAGGCCCGCGCTGCGCTGCCTACCAATAGGCCCGGACAGGAATGGTCGGGGCGGGCTGTGACGGGGCAAGGGCCTTGCCGAAATCTTCGGCGGACAGTCCGGTGTCCTGCAGCATTTTGGCCGAGAGCTGTGGGTCGTCGAGCCATGTGGGCTGTGGACCGGAGCGTGCCTTGCCGGTCTTCTTGACGGAGCCGAGAGCGGTTGGCAGGGCGAGGATGAAGCGGTTGGTTGTCTGAGCGAACATCGAGTGTCTCCTTGGTGGTTTGTTATCGGGTATGAAGACAGATTGCCCCAGCCCCTCATGCCTTGCTTGAGGCCCGCATGGTTGTTTCTTGGTGATTGCATGGGGATTGGTTAAGTTGAGCGCATGAAGTACCTGTTCAACAGTTTTGTCCTCGACCTCGACCGTGGCGAGTTCCGCGATACGGAGGGTCCGGTGCCCGTCGAGCCCCGCGTGTTCGCGCTCTTGGGGTATCTGTTCGGGAACCCCGGGCGGCTGGTGGATCGCGATACGCTGATCGAAACCGTCTGGGACGGGCGCATTGTGTCGGATGCCGCGATCTCGACGGCGGTCAAGGCGGCACGGCGCGCGATCGGGGATAACGGGAGCAAGCCTGCGTGGCTCAAGACCATCCGGGGTCAGGGTTTCCGTTTTGACGGAGAGGTGAGAGTGGCGGACAGGGAGCCGGCCGAGCTGGATGCCCCCGTGGTGCAGGCAGGCGAGGTCCAGACCAACGCGCCAGAGGGCGCGGCGCAGCTGTTCTTTGACAGGCCGTCACTGCTGGTCATGGGGTTCATCCCCGCCAGTCATGACGAAGAGGACCTGTCCTTCGCGACCGGCCTTGCCGTCGATCTCCGCACGTCGCTTGCGATGTGGCGTTGGTTCCCTGTGATTGGCCCCGAAGCCATCGGGTGGCGGAACGAAAGGGACGGAAACCTCCGCGAGATCGCGCAGGACGTCAGGGCGGCCTATGTAATCTCCGGGATGATCCGCCGTTCGGGCCAGAAGATAAGAGTAACAGCCAGCCTGAGCGAGACTGCGTCGGGCCATATTGTCTGGTCGGAAAATTTTGACGGAGAACTGTCGGATGTCTTCCAGATGCAGGAGGACATCGGCCGCGCCGTTGTGGCGCGTATCTTCCCAGAGATCGGCAAGGCGGAAGCGGCGCGCATCAAGGGGCAGAGGCCGTCCGATATGGCCGCATGGCAGCTGATGGCGCGGGTGGATGAGATCGAACGGACCGGCGGTGCAGGCTATGGCACACCGGAGTCGAACCACGTGCAGCGCGAACTTCTGGAAAAGGCTGTCGAACGCGAACCGAGCTATGCCCGGGCTTGGGCTCGCCTTGGACGCTATTGGTACCGCAGTGCCATGCAGGGTTGGTTGACCGACCGGGAGAGTGGCTTTGAGAAGGCGCTTGAATGTGCGCAAAGAGCCATAACCGAGGACCCTCTGGATTGGGAGGGGCATAGTTATCGGGCCTTGTCGCTCATTTTCGGGGCGCATGCCTTCGGACCTGGCCGATTTCATGCAGAAGAGGGCGTCCGGCTGAACCCTTCCGCGCCATTGGCACGCCATGCGATCGGATGCGCCCTTGAGTGGCTAGGGGATATCGACGAGGCCATTCACCAGAAAGAAATACTTTTTGCGCTGAACCCGAACTATCCGGCCAGTGCAGCCGTTCTTGGCGAGCTTGCGACCTGCCAGATGCTCAAGGGCGATCTGGAAAGCGCAGCAGTGACGGCCCGCCGCTTGCATGACATCGCACCGGATTATTCGCGCGGGTTGCAACGGGTTGTATCGGTGCTGGCAAGCAGCGGTGCAGAGACAGAGGCAGGGGAAGTCTTGTCTCGGGTCATGGAACTTCAGCCCGACTTCGGCGAGGCTTATGTCCGTGCGACCTACCCATACCTCAATCCCGAGCACCTCGAGGTTTTTCTCGAAGGGCTGTTCCGCGCGGGTATGCCGCGCGGAACGTGATCACCGTCTTTTATGACGCAGGCCGATCTCTCTGGAAAAGGGCCCAGGGCGCGCGCCGCGTTTACCTTACAAACTTCTTATGCTTCATCCGCTTCGGCTCGAGGGCATCCGCGCCCAGCCGGACCTTCTTGTCTTCCTCGTAATCGGTAAACCCGCCCTGGAACCAC
>CAXQAV010000458.1:0-11686 GCA_964221795.1 Luminiphilus sp.
CGAGGTGACAGCCACAAACTCGTTCGGCGTCAGACGGCCCGTGGCCACCCCATGGGTCCAGAGCATCGGCATCCGGTCCTCCAGCCCGCCTGTCCCGTTGGGGATCTTGGTGAACTCGCCCACACCATAGCGCTTCTGTTCGGTCGTAAAGGCGCAGTGATCAGTGGCCACGACGGAAAGCGAGCCAGACTGAAGACCGGCCCAAAGGCTGTCCTGATGTTTCTTGTTGCGGAATGGCGGAGACATCACGCGGCGCGCGGCATGGTCCCAATCGGGGTTGAAGTATTCGCTTTCGTCCAGCGTCAGGTGCTGGATCAGCGGCTCGCCCCAGACGCGCTTGCCCTGTTGCCGGGCGCGGCGGATCGCTTCATGCGCTTCCTCGCAGGATGTGTGCACCACGTAGAGGGGCACACCCGCCATATCGGCGATCATGATGGCGCGGTTGGTCGCCTCACCCTCGACCTGAGAAGGGCGGGAATAGGCATGCGCCTCGGGGCCGGTGTTGCCTTCGGCCAGCAGTTTGGCGGATAGCTCTGCAACCACATCGCCGTTCTCGGCATGGACCATGGCGATCCCGCCCAGTTCGGCAAGGCGGTTGAAGGACGAGAACAGCTCGTCATCATTCACCATCAGCGCGCCCTTATAGGCAAGGAAGTGCTTGAAGGTGTTGATGCCGCGCTCTTCGATCACGGTTTTCATGTCATTGAAAACCTGCTCGCCCCACCAAGTCACGGCCATGTGGAAGGAATAGTCGCAGTTCGCTCGGGTCGATTTGTTGTCCCATCGCTTGATCGCATCCAGCAAGCTTTCGCCTTGGTTGGGCAGGCAGAAGTCGACGACCATCGTGGTGCCACCCGCCAACGCCGCGCGGGTGCCGCTTTCGAAATCGTCACTGGAGTATGTGCCCATGAACGGCATCTCCAGATGCACATGGGGATCAATCCCGCCGGGCATGACGTAGGCGCCGGTGGCGTCCAGTTCCTCATCGCCCTTCAGGTTGGGGCCGATCTCGATGATCCGGCCAGCCTCGATCAGGACATCCGCCTTATAGGTCAGGTCATGCGTGACGATGGTGCCGTTCTTGATGACTTTGGTCATGTCTTGTCTCCCAGTTGGCCGTCTTTGCAGCCTTCATCTTCTCGTGTTCCCAAATACCTCCGGGGAGTCCCTGAACGGGACGGGGGCGGCGCCCCCCTGCTCCCTCAGGATACAATTTCCGCCGTCTCCAGCACAGCATGCAACAGCACGTCTGCACCTGCTGCGGCCCATTCGGGACTGATCTCTTCTGCCTCGTGGTGGCTCAACCCGTCGACGCAAGGGCACATCACCATTGCCGTCGGATAGAGGTCGTTGATCCAGCAGGCGTCGTGCCCTGCACCGGAAACGATATCCATGTGGCTGTAGCCCAGCCGTTCGGCCGCATTGCGCACCGCCTTCACGCAGTTTTCGTCAAAAGCGGGCGGGTCGAACTGTCCGACGATCTCGGCGCTGAATGTCACTCCGATCTCCTCGCAGATGCCGGGCGCGCGGGCCATCAACTCGTCGACCATGGCGTTCAGCTTGTCCAGAAGATGCGTCCGCATGTCGATGGTAAAGACCACCTTGCCGGGGATCACGTTGCGGCTGTTGGGGTAGACGTCGATATGGCCGATCGCGCCCACGGCGTTCGGCTGGTTCTTCATCGCGATCTCGTGCACCAGTTCGGTCACCAACGCGAGGCCGCGGCCTGCGTTCTTGCGCATATGCATGGGCGTCGAGCCGGTATGGCTTTCCTTGCCGGTCACCGTGCACTCGATCCAGCGCAGACCCTGTCCGTGGGTGACGACGCCGATGTCCTTGCCCTCTGCCTCAAGAATAGGACCCTGTTCGATGTGGAGTTCAAAGAAGGCATGCATCTTGCGCGCGCCGACCCTTTCTTCGCCTTTCCAGCCGATCCGCTCCAGTTCGTCCCCGAAACGCTTGCCCTTGGCATCGGTCCGGTCGAGCGCCCAGTCCAGCGTGTGCTTGCCCGCAAACACGCCCGAGGCCAGCATCGCGGGGGCAAAGCGCGTGCCTTCTTCATTGGTCCAGTTCGTGACAACGATCGGATGTTTGGTCTTGATGTCGAGGTCGTTCATCGTGCGGATGACCTCAAGCCCGCCAAGCACCCCCAGAACCCCGTCATACTTGCCGCCCGTTGGTTGCGTATCGAGGTGACTTCCCACATAGACAGGCAGCGCGTCCGGATCGGTGCCTTCGCGGCGGGCGAACATATTGCCGATCTCGTCCACACCCATCGTGCAGCCGGCCGCTTCACACCATTTCTGGAACAGGTGGCGCCCTTCACTGTCGGCGTCGGTGAGTGTCTGCCGGTTATTGCCGCCCGCCACACCTGGCCCGATCTTGGCCATTTCCATGAGACTGTCCCAAAGGCGGGACCCATTGATGCGGAGGTTCTCACCGGCTGCTGGCATAACTTATCCTCGTCCGACGTATAATATTTGACCAACTGGTCAAAGGAACGCTAACAGAGGGAGAGGGTCAGTCAAGGCATTTGCCCCGGCTCAATGGCCCAATGTCGAGAAAACCCGCACAGAAGACGGGCAGATGCCGAAATAGCAGTCACTGCGGAAAGGATCCGATGAACAAACCGGGGACGCGTATCCAGAGGAAGAATCATGCGACGATCCTGAAGGCAGGATTGGAGGTGTTTTCGCAGTTCGGGTTTCGCGGCTCGACCATCGATCAGGTCGCCGAGGCGGCGGGGCTCTCAAAGCCAAATCTGCTCTATTATTTCCCGTCGAAAGAGGCGATCTACACCGCGCTTCTGTCACAGCTTCTCGAGAACTGGCTGGAACCTCTCAAGGCGCTCGACCGTGACGGTGATCCGGTCGAGGAGCTATTGGCTTATGCCAAGCGCAAACTGACAATGTCCCAGCATTTTCCGCAGGAAAGTCGGCTTTTTGCCAATGAAATCATACAGGGAGCACCCCGTATCGGCGATGTGCTGAGTGGTGAACTCAAGGATCTTGTCGACGAAACCGCGACGGTGATCGACGCTTGGGTCGCTGCGGGCCGGATCAAGCCGGTCAATCCCTACCACCTGATCTTTTCGATCTGGGCACTGACCCAGCATTACGCGGATTTCGACGTGCAGGTGCGGGCGATCATGGGCGATCAGGACCCCTTCGAAAGCGCCGAGGATCATCTTGAGGCGGTCATCCGCCGTGTGCTGACAGTCTGAGAAAGTCTCGTTCGGGGACGGCGTCGCCGCCGCCCCCACCCATCGGGAGGGTTACTCTGCCGCGCGTGCCGCGGGGTTGTTGGGATGTGTGGTCCAGTTGGCATATTCGCCCTGCACCACCTTGCCTGTCCGCGGATCGACGGTGCCTGGTTCCAGCGCCACCATCGAAATGCAGTTCTCGACGGGGCAGACATCGACGCAAAGGTTGCAGGCCACACATTCGGCGTCGATCACGCTGAACTTGCGATCGGGGCTCATCGCGATGGCCTGATGGCTGGTATCCTCGCAGGCGGCATAGCAGCGGCCGCAGGAAATACAGGCGTCCTGATCGATCTTCGCCTTGGCAACATAGTTGAGGTTCAGATACTGCCAGTCGGTTGTGTTGGGGATTGCGGCACCTTTGAAGTCCTGGATCGAGGTATACCCCTTTTCATCCATCCACTGGCTGAGGCCACTGATCATTTCCTGAACGACTTTGAAGCCGTAGGTCATGGCCGCCGTGCAAACCTGAACGTTCCCGCACCCGAGTGTGATATACTCCGCCGCATCACGCCAAGTTGTGATGCCGCCGATGCCGGAGATCGGCAACCCGTGGGTTTCGGGATTTCGGGCAATCTCGCTGACCATCGACATTGCAATCGGTTTGACCGCCGGCCCGCAATAGCCGCCGTGGGTGCCCTTGCCGTCAATCGACGGCTCTGGCGACATGGTGTCGAGGTTGACGGATGTGATCGAGTTGATGGTGTTGATCAGACTGACCGCATCCGCCCCGCCCCGCATCGCCGCCGCAGCAGGTTTGCGGATATCGGTGATATTCGGCGTCAGTTTCACGATAACGGGCTTGGAATAGTACTGTTTGCACCAACGCGTCACCATCTCGATGTATTCGGGCACCTGTCCCACCGCAGACCCCATGCCGCGCTCGGACATCCCGTGCGGGCAGCCGAAGTTGAGCTCGATCCCGTCCGCGCCGGTGTCCTCGACCAGTGGCAGGATCGCTTTCCACGATTCCTCCTCGCAAGGCACCATGATCGAGACCACAACTGCGCGGTCAGGGTAGTCGGCCTTCACGCGCTTGATCTCTTCAAGGTTGGTGTAAAGGTCACGGTCGGTGATCAGCTCGATGTTGTTGATCCCGAGAACGCGACGGTCGGCACCATAGACCACCCCGTAGCGGGGGCCGTTGACGTTGACGACGGGCGGACCCTCTTCACCGAGCGTTTTCCAGACCACACCGCCCCAACCGGCCTCGAAGGCGCGGCGGACGTTGTACTCCTTGTCCGTGGGTGGCGCGGAGGCCAGCCAGAAGGGGTTGGGGCTTTTGATGCCCAGAAAATCTGTGGTCAGATCAGCCATGTTACGCGCCCTCCATCAGGGTTGCATGAATATCCATTGCCGCATCGCGGCCCTCTGCGACGGCTGTCACCGTCAGATCATCGCCGCCAGAGGCGCAGTCGCCACCGGCCCAGATCCCCTTGCGGCTGGTGCGGCCCGCGCCAGTGACCGCGATCTTGCCGCCCGCGAGCTCAAGCCCTGCATCCGTCGTCAGGGTCTGGCCAATCGCGCGGAAGACCTGATCGGCAGCCAGACGGACAGTCTCGCCAGTGCCCTGTAACCTGCCGTCCTTCTCGGCGGTGTACTCCAGTTCGATCTCGACCGCGGAACCGTTGCCATGAATGGCCTTGGGCATCACGTTGAACATCAGTTTGACACCATTGGAGGCGGCAAGGTCCTGTTCGTAGCGACTGGCTGACATGGCCTCGCGTCCACGGCGGTAGGCGATGGTCACGGTTTCCGCGCCAAGCAGTTTGGATTGCACGGCAGCATCCACAGCCGTCATCCCGCCCCCGATCACAACCACATTGCGCCCGACCGGGAGACTTGCCAGATCGTCCGCCTGCCGCAGGTCTTTGATTAAGGACACGGCGTCGGCGACGCCTGTTTTACCCGCACCGTCAACGGACAGGGCATTCACGCCGCCAAGGCCGACGCCAAGGAAGACAGCGTCATACGCATCCGCAAGCCCGTCAAGCGACAGGTCTGCGCCCAGCGCCTTGCCCGTTTCGATGTTGATGCCCCCGATCGAGCAGAGCCATGCGATCTCTTTCGCGGCAAAGTCATTGGTCGATTTATAGGCCGCGATCCCGTATTCATTCAGACCGCCGGCCTTCGTGTTGGCATCAAAGACGGTCACGTCATGACCCAGCATGGCTAGACGGTGTGCACAGGACAGACCCGCAGGGCCAGCACCGACGACGGCGACCCGCTTGCCCGTGGCAGCGGCACGGGCGAAGGGCATCACGCCCTTAGCCATCAGCGTATCGGTGGCATAACGTTGCAGGCGCCCGATCTCGACCGGTTTGCCTTCGGCAAGCTCGCGGACACAGGCCTGTTCACAGAGGTCCTCTGTCGGGCAGACCCGCGCGCACATGCCACCTAGAATATTCTGCTCGAAAATCGTCTTGGCTGCCGCTTCGGGCGTTCCGGTCGAGATCTGGCGGATGAAAAGCGGGATATCAATGTCAGTGGGGCAGGCGGTGATACAGGGTGCGTCATGGCAGAAATAGCAGCGATCTGCCGCGACTGCCGCCTCATGTGCTGTGAGTGGCGGGTGCAGATCCGCGAAATTCTGGGCCAGCGTGTCCGTATCGAGGCGGTTGGCAGCAATGCCAGGTGTCAGGGGCGAGTTCATTCGCAACTCCGTTCTGTTGGTCCTTCAACCTTGGCACAGAAAATTTTTTTATCAAACGGTAAAATTTCGACTGGGCTATTTGCTGGAAAATTGCGTAAGGTTCAGCTGAAATCACCATGCGTCTGCCCAAGAAGCAGGCAGAGACTCACAAAACCGAGGGAGATCGAAGGCCATGCCGACCTATGCAATCGTCCAAGTCGACGTAAAAGATGCAGAGGCTTATGCAAAATACGCGGCCCTCGCGGGACCGGCGGTTGCCAAATACGGCGGAGAGTTCCTCGCCCGTGGTGGTCAGGTCGAAGTGATGGAAGGCACCACGCGCGCCCGCTGCGTGATCATCCGTTTCGCCGATATGGAGACGGCTAAGACTTTCTATCACAGCCCCGAATACCAGGAGGCCCTGTCAACCGGTCTTCCGGCTTCGGAACGTGATTACAAGTTTGTCGAAGGTGTGTAGCAGACCTCCCGCACTGCTGCGGCAATAGCCGCGCTTCGTCTGCAGCCTCTCGAAGTATCGAGAGAATCTGTCGGAACTTGTGGCAACTTCGCGCCAAGAGCGGTCGAACAGTTTGCACTTCGGGCGGACGCATGCGAAACGTCGGTCCCTGGGCCTATTCCGGACCAAGGAAATCTAAATTACGCTTAAACTCTGAAAAGTGGTGCCGGGGGCGGAATCGAACTACAGACACCAGGATTTTCAAGACTTGCGTTTGTCGTAAATCATTGATTGTAAATGCATAATTAGCGCATATTTGCGGTGTGCGAAAAACTGTGCGATGCGCAGGCTTTAAGCGAGCTGTTAAACACTGTGTCCAACACACTAAACCAAAACACTGTTACGACACAGCCTTTCTGAATCCTTGTGTTGATACTGCGGCGCTACGTGGCCTTGTAGAACTCCGCGCCAAACTTCGAGCAATTTTGGTGTCCCTAGTTTCTGTCGCACTCAATCAAAAAAGACAACGGTCACAACTGAAGTGCATCAAAGGATACCCTCGGTTCGCGCTTTCTCTAAAACAGCCACAAGCAGTTCGCTTTGCTTTTCAGATGGGATCTTATTCGGAATCTGCTCGGCAACTCTTATAACACTCGCTTCTTTTTCAGTCAGAAATCGTCTTTCTATCCCTACCTGTCTGATCTTGCTCCACTTTTGTGCTGGCACCTCAAGCACTTTCTTCTGAGCGTCAATGCCATCATCAATTTTCTGCGTTTTTTTGGCCTGCTTCTGTTCAGCTTTTTCTTCATCAAGTCCGACAAGGGATTTGAAAAAGCTCACGCTGATATCGTTTTCCAGCTGGTCGATCTTTCCCTGAATCCGATCCCAACACGAGTCCTTCTTGCACCATTCAGAAATGTTGGAAATTCCCTGAGGCGGCTGTGAGATATCGTCATTCACGAACTTAGCGGCCTTGCGCAAGGCGACCGCGAGATCCTCATAGACCTGCTGATTGTTCCAACATCTCTGAAGATCGATAACCTTGTCAGCCCGCTTGCAGAGCTCGTTGATGGCCGCAATGGCGTAGGCCACTATGTTGGCCCGATATCCCCCATTGTACCATGGTTCTCCCGAGACCATCTTTTCAGTCCACCTAAAAATGATGGCACGGGCTATTGCGCGCCTGAAATAAAGTTCGTTGAAATTATCCTGTTTCTTCGTCCAGGCTCTGCCAATACGAGCGGCATAGCGTGCGAAGTTTTTCTGTGCCCCGAGGTTGACCCACTAGGGGTGATCGTCCCAGACATTTTCAAACTTCGCGATGTCAGTCTTGGTGAACATCTGCGGCTTCGGATACTCTGCCTTAAAGCGCTTCTGCTCACCTTGTGTCAGCTTGGACTGTGCGTCAGCGTACTGCCCTCTTGCTCGCTCATAGAACCACTTGGTCTCACGCTGAGCACCGCTCTGAGCTGGTGCCCAGATGCGCCGTGAAAATTCTTCAATGCGAACATGGAAAGGGTGGTTGGAAAAGAAGTCGGCAGCGTTCACTCGGTTCTGAGTGTTGGCGTACTCTGAAATCCTTGGAACGACGATCTCGCTATCTTCGGGGCTGATGACCGAGAGCTTCATCTGCACGAACACATTATCTAAGGCCGCCTTGTCACGTCTCTTGGTATGAAAAAGCGAGGCTGTGGTCTGTCCGCCGTTCACGATCTGAAGGTCCTTGATGCGAACGATTTCCATCCCTTCGTCGCCTTGTTCTACCTCCACCTCTTGAGCGGTGGCAGTGATGCCGTTGTTGTAGGCAAAGAACATCCCTGGTTCGTTTAGTATTGTAGTGCGAATGCCTTTGTTCACTTTGCCGCGCGCCTGGAGGAACGAACGCACGTTTTGTTCGAGAAGGCGTGCTCCGTGCTTGGCGTAGAGTGCAGCAAGCACCTCCCCGGGCATCACGATGAGGTATGACTGATAGGCGCCGGAGCCGAGGTGTGCTGGCAGGCTGTTCAGCCCACTTCCGAATTCTTCCTTGAAGTCGATATCCAGCGCTTCTTTGTGACCGCGGGAGCTGCGCTGGCGTTGCAGGCGGGAGACGTCCCAGATGTGATATGTCGCCTCGATATCGCAGACCTGCCGACCTTCAATGCTCTGCATGCGGTCGCTCAGCGCGCGCTCAGATACCAGGAAGAAGTTAACCTTACGAATAAGAGCCTTGCGATCCGATATCTGCCTGGACAGTCCGTACTCAGGGGTAGTTTCATCAAGGTCATCAAAAAGACGCTTTGAGAGACTTGCTTCGAAGAAGTTCTCCACCCTTTTGAAGGCAGCATTCACATCTGTCTGCGTGAGTGACTGGAGCTCATCGCGACTGTCAAAGTCTGCTACGAACAGATCAAGTGCGCCTTCATCATCGAACCAGTATCCGTCAACGCGCATTCCTCGCTGCGCTCTGTAGTGGCAGAGCTCGAAGCCCTCGATGAATCCGGTTTCGATCAACTCAGTTGAGAAGGCTTCCATGAATTCGGAGAGTTGAAATGCTCCGTGAGCCTCTGATCAGCCCCATCTAGGTGGTCCAATTTGAATGTTAGTGCATGATTGGCCTGGGTTCCATCGGGATGATGGTTTCCGAGGCCGGTGGGCGGTAGCCCAGAGCACTGTGAGGGCGTTTGGTGTTGTAGTGTTTCCTCCATTTTTGATCAGGATTTGGGCTTCCCTCAGCGAGTAGAAGACCTCCCCGTTCAGCAGTTCGTCCCTGAAGCGGGCGTTAAAGCTTTCGCAGTATCCATTCTCCCAAGGTGATCCCGGTTCGATGTAGGCGGTCTTGGCTCCGACGGCTGCGATCCAGTCTCGGACGGCTTGAGCAATGAACTCCGGACCGTTATCCGACCTGATGTAGGCGGGCACGCCGCGCAGGATGAGCAGGTGCGTCAACGCGTCGATAACCTCGGTTGAGTTTAGCTTACGCTTCACCCGGATCGCCAGGCATTCCCGGCTGTGCTCATCCAGAATGTTGAGCGTCCGGAATGCCTTCCCGTCATCCGTCCGGTGATGCACGAAGTCATACGACCAGACATGGTTGCGGTATTCTGGCCGCAACCGGATACACGAGCCATCGTTGAGCCAGAGCCGTCCTTTCTTGGGCTGTTTCATTGGCACTTTAAGCCCTTCACGTCGCCATAAGCGTTCGACACGCTTGTCGTTCACAAGCCATCCAGCGTCTCTGAGCAAGGCTGCGATCCGGCGATAGCCATACCGACCATACTGGCGCGTCAGTGTGATCATGTCGGCCACCAAACGCTCCTCATCGGCACGCTCAACTGGCAACCGCCTATGTGTTGATCGGTGTTGCCCCAAAACACGACAAGCACGACGTTCCGAGATGTGGAACTGGCTCCGCACATGGTTAATGCAAGCACGGCGACGTGAGGGGCTCAGTAGTTTCCCCGTGCGGCCTCCGACAGGATCAACTTATCCAGCGTCAGGTCCGATACGGCACGACGCAGCCGATCATTCTCCTTCTGTAGACGCTTCAGTTCTTTGAGTTGGTCGGTACCCATGCCGCCATACTGCTTACGCCAACGATAGTATGTCTGCTCAGTTATCTGCACCTGCCTGATCGCATCAATCCGCGGCATCCCCTGGCCGCAAAGCACCTCAACCTGCCGTAACTTCGTGACAATCTCTTCCGGCTTGTGTCGCTTGATTCCCATATTTGATCCTCCGTTTCCTAACTATAGGGCCGGACCACTTCAGTGGGGGAGGATCAAGTCCACTTCCACTAAGAACGGAAGTGAGGCTGTATTTTCGGTAGAGGGGTGGATCGCCATAGGTCGGAAACTGACATAGTCACTTCGCTCGGGAAACGTCGTCCGTTCTGTCCCTTGGCGGCAGTAGCGGTCAAGGCGGTACGGCGAACTCCATCCCCAAGCTTCAGTCGCGAACTACTGATCCTCTGTTCTGTTCGGCATACCTGCGATAACCCAACTTTCGATTAAGGCGATCTCATCGTCAGGCAGTGGGCGGCTCAGAAACGGCATGCGAGGTGCGCTCACGCCTCGCAAGCGGCGGATCAACTCACTGCCCTCAATATCGCCTGAGACCAGCACCGCTCCTCTCTCGCTTCCGGCGAGAGCAGCCGTATAGCTGTCAAGCCGCAGCCCCTTGGATGCACCTGCAACTGCCGAATGACACATGACGCACCTCTTGGTGAATACGGCACTCACATCGGCCCAATCCGGAGGTGTGGCATCTTCAGCGAACGCTGGAACTGCGGACCAAAGTGCAGTGATTATGACTGTCGAACGCAATGACAGGTGATCTCTCCAAGCCGCACAGTGACCTCGTCTCGTTCGAGTCACCAAGTTGTCTTCACCTTATCGGAATCTACGGCCTAGGAAGGAGACAAAACGAATTTCGCAGTTTTGTGATAGTGTGAAGGTGCTGACGTGAGTCTTATGCTCACGCAAATCAGCACCTAGGAGGAGAAAATGAAGAAGGTAGTAATTCTGGCAGTGCTTGCTGTCATGGCACCAATATCGGTATCTGCCGATGACGTTGATCTCGATGAGATGCGCGCCAGCGTGGAGAGGTACAAAGATATCAATATAGCGCTGGCAGACGGTTATATCACACCTGATAACCACTGTGTTTCCGCAGCAGGTGAGGGATTACCCTCTGAACTTGGCGCGATGGGCATTCACTTCATTCACCCGGCAATGCTCAAGATTACGGGTACCGAACCGCGCGTGAATGGCGAGTCGACCTACACAGATTGGTCCCAACCCTCTATCCTGATCTACGAGCCACAGGCTGACGGGTCAATGGAGCTCGTTGCTGTCGAGAACCTTGTATTCGAAGCCGCCTGGCAGGCTGCCGGTATGGGCGATGCACCGGTGCTTAATGGTCGTGGCTGGGATCATATGGCGGACGACCCGAACACGGCGGGTGACGAGGCTCACGGTTTTATGCCGCACTTTGACCAGCACGTGTGGCTATTCCGAGATAACCCGATGGGTGTTCTGATGCCTTTCAACCCAAACGTAACCTGTGAGCACGCCACGGGCTGAAGCTGGTTCTCCAAGGCTAGGAGACATATCGAAGCGCAGGATGTGCTTCGATATGCAGACAGAAGCACCAGTATCGGATATGGTCTGAGCCTCGCTCGGCTAGAGCGGCTTTTCGCTGTGTGTGTGAGTTCTGGACCACCGCCGCGAATTGCATGCCCGTCTGCACCTGGGGAGTAACAGACTTTCGCGGCATTGAGTCTCAACGTCTGCTATGCGGGACAAAACAGGCGTTGGTTTTTGTCCTCTAGAGTATGCTGTGCCTATCTTTCGCA